>NZ_OY781884.1:4772500-5072500 GCF_963677155.1 uncultured Draconibacterium sp.
CCGTCAGATGAATCAATACACAACACATCAACACCAGCTTCAACAAGTGCGGGAATTCTTTCTTCGTAATCCCGGGTGTTTATTCCAGCTCCAACAATTAACTGTTTTTTTGAATCCAACAGTTCATTTGGATTTCTTTTATGACTATCGTAATCTTTTCTGAAAACGAAATACTTTAGATTTTGATTTTTATCAATAATTGGTAATTGATTCAATTTATGTTCCCAAATAATGTCATTGGCATCGCCCAGAGAAATCCCGTCGTCGGCAGTAATCATATTCTCTATCGGGGTCATAAAGTCTTTTACTTTTTTGTCCAGACTGTCTCTGCTTACTCTATAATCTCTACTTGTTACGATTCCAAGAAGCTTGCCTGATGATTTTCCATTGTCAGTTACTCCCACCGTTGAAAATCCAGTTGCTTCTTTTAAATCCAGAATATCTTTGAGAGAGCTTTCAGGCCTTATATTTGCTCTGCTTTCTACAAATCCGGCTTTATATTTTTTCACTTCCATTACCATTTTGGCTTGGTCTTCTATTGATTGAGATCCAAAAATGAAAGATAATCCACCTTCTTTAGCAAGTGCAATCGCTAATTTGCTGTCTGAGACAGATTGCATAATGGCAGATACGAAGGGTACATTTAAGGTTATTTTTGAAGCCTCACCCTTTTTATACCGCACCAATGGAGTTTTCAGATTTATATTATCAGGGGTATGTAATTTTGTTGTTAATCCCGGAATAATTAGAAATTCATTGAAAGTTCTGGAGACTTCGTTTAATATATTTGCCATCGTCAATTTTTTTAAAAATTTCGCGAAGTTATAATTTAATTTAGCTATGCACTAATAATGCTTGCAGTTTCTGTTGATACTTAACTTTAAGACCAGTGTCAGACCTGTCTGCCCGAAGCGAAGGTTTGTCTTAGACCACGCTTTATTGGCTGTTGTTAATTCATAGCGATATAAATTTTAACTTCTGAATCTTTTCCGTTCAGAGATTTTTCTCCATAAACTTCCATATCATAAGTATATTTTCGTTTTAACTCTTTATCCCTTTGCCAAATATCTATCCAGGTATTTATTACTGCATCGGGCATTTCTCCTTTTGCTGCAAACTCTTGAAATTTTTCAGGTTGAAATTCACGCCCAATTAGTCCGTTTGGAATTTTGTCAAGCGTTGAAACTGGCACTCCGATTATTGTTGTGTAATCTTCCGTAAAGTCACTTTTATAGTCTGTATAAATTGAAAAAATTTCGTCTGATATTTTATTCGGAATTTTTTCAAAAATATTATCAGCATAAAACTGTTCCCAAAGTTTGCCCAAATCTTGTTGAGATTGGTTGTCTTTGTTTGTCGTCCTTGTTGATATTCCAATTATTTTAAATCCTTTTGTCATATTCATTTATTTTTTAATCTTTAGTTTTATTATTGAATTGCAATTATTCTTTTTAATTCGCTTAATTTTAGCTGAAACGATGCTCTCAGGTTTTAAGCTTGTCAATTTGTAGTATATACTATCATTCCAGTCAACTCTGTTGTTATTGATTTCGATCTCAGTGTTAGGGTGGCTATATACCCAATTATCTGTTAATTCTAGAATTTTTTTTGCTCCAATGTTAATTGAATCCTTTGTGAATATTTTTACAATTCCAAGATTTGTTAATTGTCCATTATAATCAAAAATAGAGTCTGTCTGAATTGAAACAGAGTCGATAAGCTCATTGTTGTCTTTGGTGAAAATATCTTTTGAAATATTAGATGTTAATCTTATTCCGTCAAAAATGAATATAGGCTCTGGCTGTTTAGGGACAGGAACAATCCTGATTTTCTTATTCTGTCCTAATGTTATCATTGAAATTAACGCGAAAAAAAGAGTCAATAAATATTTGTCTCTCATAGGCTAAATTTGTCATTAGAGCTACTTCATTTAGCTTGCACACAAGCAGTTTCTTATTTTATCAAGTCTATTAGAAGACCAATCCCTGAGGCTGCAAGGAAAAAAGTAATCAATCCTAAAAAATATGAAATAGGAGCTTTTGCATAATTCAAGATTTTTCTTTTGTCAAAAAATTGACCAATTGCCCAGAAAGCATAAATTAAAACAAAGTAAGTTCCAAAAGTTAAAATTGGTGTTTTTGTTAAACTCTCCAGTGCACCTAATAATGCGAACATTAGCATTTGCATTCCGCTTATGAAAAGCAATAGAATTAGAATCTCATAAAAGTTATAGTCATATTTTCGATAAAACATTTTAATCCATATAGCAACAAAAACTGCCATTAAAATATTTGAATAACCATAATTTTGAGTTATCCATTGAAATATTAAACTCATTGCCGAATTGGGATCATCAAAATGAAAATTAATGTATCCATCCTTAAATTCAAAAATCTGAACAAATAGAGTATAGGTTAATGAGCAGATTATTATAAAAAGAATTGGTTTTACAAGTCGATTTCTATCTTCAGAAATAAATTGTCGAATATTTTGTCCTGGTTTTATAAGTAGTTCTTTTATTGTGTGAAAAATTCCTTTCTGAAAGTTTAAAACACTTGCAATTTCGGATATAATATAACGACTATTTATCCTTTCTAATTTCTGAGGATGTCCACAGTTAAAACAATAATTGCCTTCAAATTCATTGTTACATTTTTTACATATATTCATCTATTCTATGTTATTTATCAATTTTCCAGAATATCTTTCTTTTATTGAGTCTGCTTGATGAAATTTTTGTAATTGGTTTTAAATCATACCATGTTATCCCAACTTCAGGAACTCCTCTTGAAGAACTTCCATCAGGATTCCACTCCTCCAATGTCTTTATCTTGACCTTCTTTAAATTCTTCATCAACTTTGAAAACCTCTGTAAAAATGTAAAACTGTTTTATTGTCTGTTTTCTAATTGTGGACAAATTACTGTCTAGCACTATTGTTGTTATACATCTTATTGGGCATGTAAAACAAGCTTATTCTGTTATTTTACATTTTGCTGCTATTTCAGGGCGTGAGTTCACGGAAATTGTTTTTAGTGCTTTAAAGCTAAATATATTTTTTATGTTTTTGTACAACAGAACAGCAAAAACAATTGATGAACAGTTCGAATACAGTTAGTAATTCGTCTTTTGCATAAGAAGAGTTTCCGCTGATTAAAGGATAAGAGAGAACGAAAGGAATGGCGTTTTCTACTCGACTAATACTTATTTAACTTTGGGAAACGGCAGTTTAAAAAAGAACTGTGAGCCTGCACCTTTTTTACCGCTACTTTCAACACCCACTTCACCATCGAGCTTATCGATAATACGTTTTACTATCGACAGGCCGAGTCCGTATCCAGAGGCCTTTTCGGGTTGCAGGCGTGTATGTTTACTAAATATTTGCTGTTGTTGATCTTTCGGAATTCCATCCCCATTGTCTTGCACCCAGTATTTCACCATTCCATGTTCGCTAAGTTCGCAGCCTACTTTTATCACCGGCGGAACTCCTCCGTATTTCATTGCATTCGATAGCAGGTTTATCCATATTTCCTCTATCCATGGCGCATAACCTTGTGCATCTATCCAGCTGTTTTCTACTTCAATAGTAGCCTTATAATTGCTAACAATATCTGTAACTTGCGCCAATGCTACAGCATAAACTTGCTGCATCTCAATTGGTGTGGTCGCAACATTTTCGTGTCCTGCAGTAGCCATTTTTAATAGCTCGTTGGTTACGCTTATGGTTTTCGATGATGAATCTTTAATTACCGTCGAAAATTCCTTAATCGTATCCATATCACCCTCTTCAATCGCTTCCAAAATAATATCGCTCGAGGAGTAGATCACGGCTAACGAGTTTTTCAAATCGTGAGCCAGCGTATGGGCATAAGCATCCAAATCGTCAATTAGTTTCTCGTTTCGTTTGTTTTGTTCTTTTAGCTGTTCGTTGCTTTTGGTAAGCTGAATTTTAGCCAGCCGAATTGATGAAACATCGCTTACAACCATCAGTTTTCCGCTAAGTTTGCCTAGCTTGTCGTAAAGCGTTGAAACTCTGATTTGGTAATAGTTGGTTTGACTGTTGTTTTGAAGCTCAAAGTCGATGAAATTGTCGTTTCCCGACTTAATAAGCTCAATAATATTCGGAAATCTTTTAAATGTATTAACGAAGTTGGAGTGAATGATTGTTTTTTCATTCAGACGAAATATTTTTATCAGGGCCGGATTGGCTTCTTCAATAATCTCTTTTGTATTGATTACTAAAACTCCTTCGTTCATAGTGTCAAGCAGTTTTTCGCGGGCAAGCGGAATCAATTCAAAAATTTTGTAGCGGAATATGCCAAATGCAATAATCAATCCGGTTAAAACAAACGAAACGGTAGTCCAGTCGAAACCCGGAATCGGATTAATGTTAAAAATATACATCAGGTTAGCAATTACCGGAACCAGAGAACCAATGATCAATATCCGAATTTGCTTCTTATAAAAAGCAGTAAATATTGAAATTGAGCTAATCAGGTTAAAAATCCCCCAGCAAATTAGTGTAAACGCATATATATCGAAAAGCCAAAACCAAATTCCATGTTTGTAATACACCATGTTAGTGCTACTGTTTAGTGTGTATTTTTGCCAGATAAGTCCGTGTTTATCGTTGGTAAATACCAGTATTAGCGTTATTACGGGAATAATGAGTGTAAGAAAAATAGTCTGTTTATTTATTAAATGAAATTTTTGACTAAATGCGATAGTGAAAAATAAATACGAAACCGGAATAAATGCAATCCCCAGATACGATAATTGCGAATAAAATAATTTTTCTGCCAGAAGAAGTGTTCCAAATTCGAGTGCATAACTAAATGACCAGATGGCAACAAAAAACTCCAGTAAAATCAGGAAACGTACCTCAACGGCTTTTCTAAATTTCCATAGAACTGTACATGTTGTTATTGCTACAAACGTGGTTATTAGCTGAATAATGCTGTTGTTGGGTAAAAAATCAATCATAGTCAGGGTTTGTTACATCTCGTACAAAATTAACGATTAAAATGAATTTTCAGGTGCCTTGTTTATTATATTTGATATCTGATTTGCTGGTTTAACAAAAATTAGGAAGACAGGAATTGTGCTCCGTTTTTATTCAGCGAGCCCCAAATTAAAGGAGAGAAACGTACTGCAATTTGATGACAATTCAATCATCAAAATGTTTTAAATCATTGTTTTATTTCTGCGGTTTTATTCTCTTTGACGTTTAAAAATTTTCAAGCATGATAAAGAAGAGTTTGTTGCTATTATTACTTGGTTTAAGTCTGTTTCAGCTTTCGGCTAAAGAAGGAATGTGGATTCCGATTTTGTTGGAGAAATACAACTTGGCAGAAATGCAGGAAATGGGGTTTAAGCTAACTGCCGACGATATTTACGATGTTAACCACGCCAGCATGAAAGATGCAGTGGTTCTTTTTGGTAGAGGATGTACCGGAGAACTGATATCGGACAACGGACTGCTGATTACCAATCACCATTGCGGATACAGCCAGATTCAGTCGCATAGTACAGTGGAACACGATTACCTTACCAACGGGTTTTGGGCTATGAGCCGCAACGAAGAGCTGCCAAACAAAGGGCTAAGTGTAAGTTTTCTGGAGTATATGGAAGATGTTACCGACAAAGTAATGGCCGGAACCGAAAACCTGGAAGGTGAAGCAGCAGACAAAAAGATAAAAGAAAATACCGACCGCATTATTAAAGAAGCTAAAAACGACGGGAAATTTACTGCTTCGGTAAAACCGCTTTTTTACGGCAACCAGTATTTCCTTTATGTTTACAAAGTTTATAAAGATGTACGTTTGGTAGGAGCGCCACCATCGGCCATTGGTAAATTTGGCGGCGATACCGATAACTGGATGTGGCCGCGACATACCGGCGATTTTTCGCTGTTTAGGATTTATGCCGATGAAAACAACGAGCCGGCCGAGTATTCGCCCGACAATGTGCCGTACAAACCCAAAAAATCATTTCCGGTTTCGATAAAAGGTATTGAGTCAGGTGATTTTACAATGGTTTTTGGTTACCCCGGATCAACCACAGAATACTGGCCACGCCAGGCAGTTGATGTAACCATGAATCAGCGCGATCCGGATCGGATTATGTTACGCGATAAAAAACTTAATATTATTGGACGTGATATGAAATCGGATCCGAAAATTCGAATTCAGTATGCGGCAAAATATGCAAGTATTAGTAATGCCTGGAAAAAATGGCAAGGCGAAATTAAAGGATTAAAACGCCTGGATGCCATTAATAAAAAGCTGGCTTACGAGGAAGAATTTAAAAAATGGGCACAGCAAAACAATACCTGGGATAATAAATACGAACCGGTTTTTGATGCTTTTGATGTGCTGTACGCCGACTATGCAAAGTATATAAAAGCCTATGATTACTACCGCGAAATTGTGATGGGGGGAGTAGAGGCGTTTAAACAGGCACGCACCATCAATTCTATAATCAATAGTATTGAGAACGGACAGGATGAAAGAGCAGAAAACATGCGTTCGGCTATGCTAAAAGGGCTCCCCGGCTTTTACAAAAATTTTAATCAGCCAACCGACGAAGCTTTGTTTGCTACACTTATGCCGGAGTTGATTCATGGCCTCGATGCTTCTTTTATACCAGCCGAAGTAATGGAAATAATAAATCAAAACGATCGGGATAGACTTATTAAAAAAATCTATCAGAAATCGATATTAACCGATCGCGAAAAGTTGGAAAGTTTGCTGGAAAACGGATCGGAAAAACAAATATTGAAATTGCGCAAAGATCCGATTATTGCCCTTTTTAATCAGCTGAACTTTATTTCCGAAAAAGATATTATTGCGGAGGTTCAAAAGATTAGCAAATCTATCAACGACAACATGAAGGTATACATGGCCGGTTTAATGAAGATGAAAGAAGGACAGGCCTTTTATCCTGATGCCAATTTGACTTTGCGTGTAGCCTACGGAAAAGTGGAAGGTTACGAGCCTAAAGACGGCGTACAATACAAGTATTATACAACGCTTACAGGAATAATACAAAAAGACAATCCGCAGATTTACGACTACGATGTGCCTGATCGTTTAAAAGAACTATACCGAACTAAAGATTTTGGGCAATACGAAGTAAACGGCGATGTGCCGGTTTGTTTTACGGCATCAAATCATACTTCTGGTGGCAATTCCGGTAGTCCGGTTATAAATGGTAACGGCGAATTAATTGGGGTGAATTTCGATCGTTGCTGGGAAGGAACAATGAGCGACATCATGTTCGACCCGGAGCACTGCCGCAATATCTCACTCGATATTCGTTACGCCCTTTTTATTATCGATAAGTTTGCGGGAGCCGGATATTTACTTAATGAGATGGAGATTGTGAAATAAGTAAAATCTGGCAGGTATTAAGTTTCTAACTGATGTAAAAAAACAACAAATTATAGGCTAATATCGATTTTTAATCTTTTTTGAAGGAAATATAATCACTTTTAATCACTTAAGTCTCAATTATTAGAATATTTTTGTAATTGACCAAGGCTGTACATCAATGGTAAATTTCTATTGAATCGTGGAGTGATAGGAATTACCGGAATGTTTAAAGGGGTTTTGGTTTAAGAAACACCTAAACCGGCTAACTTTTACATTGTTAAAAGTATAGTTCTTATGATAAAATCGATTACGAAAAAATGTTCGGCCAAATTTCTTTTACTGTTTTGTACAATCATTATTTCTGTTGTTTCATTTGCTGAAACCATCGACTTTATATATGCCGATCCGATTAAGGATAAGGAATTTGAAAGTAAAAACAGTACATGTATTATTCAGGACGACAATGGTTTTATTTGGATTGGAACCAACGACGGATTATATTGCTTGAGGGGCGACAATCTGGATCTTTACCTTTCTGGAGGTACTGATAGCACTAGTTTATACGATAATCGGATTCAGAAACTGTTTATCGATCAATCTGGATTGCTTTGGGTTATCTCCATGTGGGGAGTATGTACTTACAACCCGCATCTTGATAACTTTAATCGTGTTCTGAGTGGATTTGAATTGATGGAGGATGGGTTTCATCAAATTTCGGCTATAAATCAAGATAAAAATAACCAAATTTATGTTTCATCCGAAAATTCGATTCATAGTATCGATCAGCAGCAAACTGCACACGAACTTGTTTACGACAACTCCGAACTTCGGATAACAGACTTTCTTTTCGACGAAAACAATAACATATGGATTTCTTCCAGTAATGGAGGATTGACCTGTTTCGATAGATCGGAACAAACAATAACAAGGTATGTTGCTAACGAAAAGGATAGCAAGAGTATAGCCAATAATAATATTACTGATATTTGTTTAGTAGATAATTCAAAACTCTGGATAGCTACTTATGGGGGAGGTATAAATGTTTTGGACACAGAAACCCGGGAAATAAAACGATATGAAACGAATAATACCTATGCCGACTTTGTGTTGTGTACGTATTTGGATAATCAGAATAATATCTGGGTTTGTGATTTAGAAGGATTACGAAGACATGATGAAGAAACTGATACTTTTGTGGAGATAGAAACCTTCAATTCTTCAGGAGAGCTTATTAAAGAATTTCCTTCTCGGATAATTCAGGACAAACAAGGAAATTACTGGACGGTAAATACCTCCAGCGGCGTTGGACTAAGATATCCTGCAAAGGGGATAACAGTATATGATGGCAATCGGTCGAAATTCTGGCATACGATCAATAATAATATTTCTGCAATCGTTTTTGACGATAATAACGTCTGTTGGATTGGAAATGGAAATGATGGCCTCGATGTTTTTGATTTTAGTAATAAACGTCACCGAATTTATCATTCCGACCTAAATGATGACAACAGTCTGGGATTGGGAGCCGTTTTATGTTTATATAACGATAGCCAAAACAGGATGTGGGTGGGAACCAATCTAGGAGGACTGCAATGCTACGACCCTGCAAAGGATAATTTCATTACCTATTTAAATGATCCACTGGATTCATTCTCCATTTCGAATAACGACATTAGGGGAATACAGGAAGATGCCGATGGTAATTTTTGGATTATAACACATGGAAAGGGAATTGATTATTTCGATTATGAGGAACAAAAGTTTTATAATTACAACTCTTCAAAAAACGGATTGTCGTGTGACTGGACATTCCAGATTTTGCTTGATTCAAGTGAAAACCTTTGGGTAGCAACTTCCAATGGAGTTAGCGTATTGAAAAAAGGTGATAAAAAATTCACATGCTATTATAACAACCCGGAATACACTAATACAATTCCCAATGATTATGTAAATTGTTTGTTTGAAGATTCAAAAAAACGTATTTGGATTGGAACATTTTCGGGATTGTGCAGATACAACCCTGAGAGTGATGATTTTTACCGACTTGATCCAGGTTTTCCGGTACAGAACATCTGTTCCGTAGAAGAAGACAGAGATGGAAATTTATGGGTATGCTCAGTTACCGGAATTACTAATTTTAATCCTGATAACGAGCAGTTAATTCTGAATCTGGATGAGGGAGACGGACTTCCTCCCGGGATATTTAAACCCGGGTGTAGTACTAAAAATGCCGATAATGTTCTTTTTTTTGGTGGAAATAAAGGAGTTGCTGGTTTTGATCCGGAAAAACTGATAATAAATACTGAGATACCTGATGTATTTATAACCGGGATTTTTCTTCAGAATAAAAAAGTTGAGAAGTTTGGGAAAAATGAAATTTTGCCCCAAAGCCCTTTGTTTATCGATGAAATAAATCTGAGACACAACGAAAACTCCATTGGTTTTGAATATGCTTCTACCAATTACCTCGATCATGTCAAAAATAAATTTAAATATAAACTTGAAGGGCTTGAGGATAAGTGGATTGAGGCAGAGAGTTCGAGTGTGAATTATAATTATCTGCCATACGGAAAATATGTGTTTAGGGTTATTGCAGCAAATAACGACGGTGTATGGAACAATGAGGGGGCATCGATACAAGTTGTGATTCATACTCCATGGTGGTTTCAGTGGTGGTTTATTGTAAGCTTTATCGTATTTCTTATTTTCTTGGTAATTGTGATTTTCAGGTACCGCGTAGCTGTACTTAAGGCTGAGAAACAAAGGTTGGAAGATGTTGTAGAAAACAGAACGAAAGTTCTAAATGATAAAAATCGTATTCTGGAGAAACAAAAGAAGGAGCTCTACGAAAAAAACTCGTTACTAAAGCAGCAAAAACAGCAAATTGAAACACAGGCAAATAAAATAGCAGAGGTAGCAGAGAACCTTTCTCAATTAAATGTTGAGCTTTCGACAGCTAATAATACAAAAGATAAGCTTTTCTCGATAATTGCGCATGATCTCCTAAATCCGTTTAATGCAATCCTGGGGTTTGCGGAGGTATTAAATGAAGGTTACAAAAACATGGATGAAGAGAACCGGGTTGAGATTATAAAACATATATACGAGTCTTCGCGTAACGCTTTTGATTTACTGAACAGCTTGTTGCACTGGGCGCGAAGTCAGGATGGAAAAATTGAATTTAATCCGGAACACTTAAACATTGTAGAGATCTTTGCCAATGTAATTGTAGAGGTTTCTGCAACGGCATTAAAAAAACAAATTAATATTGAAAACAAACTCGAAGATAAGGATTTGGCGATATACTTTGACCGGAATATTCTCATGCTGATCATACGAAATCTGTTAATGAATGCCATAAAATTTAGCAATGAAGAAAGTAGTATATTTATTAATGCAGTTCAAACAGAGTCGGGTCCAGTACTTTTATCGGTACGAGATTTTGGTGTTGGAATGAAGCCTGATTATGCAGCAACTATTTTCAAAGATGACGTGAATATTAATATTGCAGAAGGAACATCCGGTGAGAAAGGTGTTGGCCTTGGTCTAAGATTATGTAAAGAATTTGTAACCAGTCATAATGGTGAGATTTGGGTGGAAAGTACTCCGGGCGAAGGAAGTACCTTCTTTTTTACTATTCAGGGAAAACAGTAAAGTGCTGGTAGATAACACCTAACTCACTTAATTCCCAAACACGTAAATAATGGAAAGTTGTTGTTGTTGATCGAGGGTATCCCAATCAACTAAGTGCATCGACATGTTGAATTTTCCTTTTATTTTTTCGTGGTTAATAAAATACCAGATTAAGTCGGTGCGCCAGTAATCATTGGCTCGGTAGTACGGATCGCCATACATAAATTTGTGTCCGCCTCCCATATTAAGAACCGATTTTATTCCAAGGTTTCTGTGCCGGCCTGCTAGTTCTGCAAAAAATGTGGTGGCGACATCATAACCATCAGTTACTCCGCGTTCCCTATATGTTGAATTAAGAATTCCGGCTTTCAGATAGCCGTTAAAAGCTGAGTTCTTATTGGTTCGAATTCCAGCCTGAAGGGCAAAACCCATAAAATCTTCAATATGTAATGGCGGATCGTTATGCAGTGTATGGGCGTTATGAAACATTAAAAGGTAATTCTGCAAAAACAGGTTTTTGTGGAAGACCTCGCCTGAAAATCCTGCCATAAACTGCTCGCGTTGTGTTTCGGTTTGTCGGCCAACCCAGTCAACAAAGCCATTCTGATGACCCCAGTCCCAGCTGATTTTTCCATACATACCTTCAATATTGGGGCGATAATACTGTAACGTATCAGTTAGCATCGCCAACGGGAAATCTATTTTATCGCGGCGGGGAAAAGCTCCAAAAGCAAATTCTTTGTCTTCATCCTGAAACTGGTAATACAAAGTCAGTTTTGGTTTTTGCGCATCTAAATCGCTGCCAAACTCAAGCAACTGGCTTAATCCTCCGCGTATTTGGTGGTTGTCAATGTCAACACCCACTTCAAAAGCACCACGGCTTCCCATAATGGTTTGCGGATAGGCATAAGGCTGCGTAAACTCGCGGTTATCGCCAATACCTTCGAATAATAGTTGGTATTTAAATTCTTGAGCGTGGGCTAAAACCCCCATAAATATCAGTAGTAAGAGTAATGTTTTTTTCATTCTGAAATGTTTGTTTGCGAAAGTAATAAAAGCTTTGTCAATTGGTTAATTGTTAAACTGCAAATTTGTTAAATTGAGACTGGAAACTGCTACTGTGAACTGATTTCAGTCGCACAAAATATAGTTATCTTTACGTGGATTGATAACCATTACCGGAAGTTTACCTGCCGCTTTTATAACCTTTTTTTCAGGCAACCCAATCAGCAAATCCAGTGGGGTAATATTCGAGCTTCCCAAAATTACCAATAAGTTACAATCGGAAACCAAAGCCATTTCCAATGCTTCAAAAACGTTACGCAAACTCGATTTGCTTCCTCTAAATAGTTTATGAACAATTTTGAATTTCTTGTACAGTTTCCGTGTTAGCGCTGTATTTTTCATCACATTCTGTTTGGCTTCCTGTGTTTTGTCATTCGCCGATATGGTAACGATCTGCGCAGCATTAAAACGTCCAAAATACGAGCACCAGAGCGAACTGTCGCTTATTTCTTTGCGTAGGTCAATGGGCTGTAACAGGTGGTTATAATCCATAATTTTCGATTCAGGATGAACAAATAAAAAAGGAATTGATGTTTCTGCAAGTGCCGTTGAATAATTTTTTAAATTAAGGGAATTGATTACAACGATTATCGCTTCATAATCTTCGGCAAGCAAATCGGGGAGCCTTGTTTGACTCTCGGATAAGAGCAGAGTGGAAACTTTTTGCTTTGGTACTTCCTGTTTTACAATGGCCGCATAATTTTGAACTTTTTGCTTAAACGCATCGCGCTGTTTTTTTTGTTTGGGCAGGTAATTATAGAGTAAACAAAGTTCTTTTTTGAAAATAGCAGCCAGTTTTAATCCATGAACAATTAGTCCCTGATCCGAATTGCTCAGCTCGGTAAACACAACTATTTTCTGTTCTTTGCTATCGGTCATTATCGTTTTTCAGGTAAAAATAAGTTTTTCAGCCATGCATTTATTTGATGTTGAAAAAAATCAGGAAAGGTTAACATGTATTTGTCTACTTTTATGGTGTTAAAGTACGAACTATGATTAACGAAAAATTGCTCAGTCCCAACAGTATTGTAGTTGTTGGTGCGTCGAATAATATTGCAAAGCCCGGTGGAAAAGTCATAAAAAACCTGTTAGATCACAATTTTGCAGGCGATCTTTTTGCCATTAATCCTAACGAGTCAAAAATTCAGGGAATTCCTGCTTTTCCCGATGTGGCGGAATTACCTGAGATTGATTTGGCAATTTTAGCTATTCCCGCCAAATATTGTTTGCAAACCATTACCGATTTGGCAGAGCAAAATAATACTAAAGCATTTATTATCATCTCTGCCGGATTTGGCGAAACCAGCGATGCTGGAAAAGAACTTGAGCAGGAAATTGTAAAAGTGGTTGAGGAACACGATGCTTGTTTAATCGGGCCAAATTGTATTGGAGTGATGACACCCTGGCATGCCAGTGTTTTTACCACGCCTATACCGGAACTTACTTCCGAAGGTTGCGATTTTATTTCCGGCTCGGGAGCAACTGCTGTTTTTATTATGGAATCCGGTATCTCGAAAGGTTTACGTTTTGCCAGCGTTTTTTCGGTGGGAAACAGCGCACAAATTGGTGTTGAGGATGTTTTGGCTTACCTTGATGAACACTACGTTGATGGCGAAAGCCCGCGCGCAAAATTGTTGTATATTGAGAATATTAACGATCCGGATAAATTGTTATATCACGCTACCTCGTTAATTAAAAAAGGCTGCAAAATAGCTGCGATAAAAGCCGGAAGTTCATCGGCCGGAAGCCGTGCGGCATCATCGCATACCGGAGCACTTACCAGTTCAGATGCTGCTGTTGAGGCATTGTTTCGCAAAGCCGGAATTGTACGTTGCTATGGCCGCGAAGAGTTAACAACTGTTGCCAGTATATTTATGTGCAAAAAGTTGCAGGGCGAGAAACTGGCGATAATAACACATGCCGGAGGACCTGGGGTTATGCTTACTGATGCACTGGAAGACGGTGGATTAAAAATACCGGAGATCGCTGATTCTCCGGCAAAAACTTCTTTGTTGCAAAAGTTATTTCCCGGATCGTCGGTGGAAAATCCCATCGATTTTTTGGCAACAGGAACCGCAGAACAATTAGGACATATTATTGATGCCTGCGAGAATGATTTTGATGTAGATGGAATGGCAGTGATTTTCGGAAGCCCGGGATTATTTCCGATTGGCGATGTTTACGATGTGCTTTCCGAAAAGATGAAAGTTTGTAAAAAACCGATTTACCCGATTCTGCCATCGATTATTAATGTAAAAGATGATGTCGCTCACTTTTTATCGCGAGGCAATGTAAATTTTCCCGACGAGGTGTTGCTGGGCCGTGCGTTAACAAAAGTAATGAATACTCCACAGCCTGTTGCAGAAGTTGAAAATGCGCACGAAATCGATCCTGAGGCAGTTAAAGGAGTAATTGCCGAAACCGAAAATGGTTACCAGCCGCCGGAAATAATTCATAAATTGTTCGATTTGGCGGGAATTCCAAGGGTAAAAGAAATGGTAGCTAAATCAGAGTCGGAAGCAGTGCTGGCTGCCATGAATATTGGTTTTCCGGTGGTAATGAAAGTGGTTGGCCCTGTACACAAAACCGAAGTTGGTGGGGTAATTCTTAATGTTCGGAATGTTACACAGGTGCGCAAAGAGTTTCATCACCTGTTTCAGATTGAAGGAACAGAGGGAGTATTAATAGCTCAAATGGCAGCCGGAACAGAACTGTTTTTAGGAGCTACTTACGAAGAACCTTTCGGACACGTTGTGTTGTGCGGAATGGGCGGCATTTATGTGGAGGTGATGAAAGATGTGGCATCGGGTCTGGCACCGCTAACACGCAGCGAAGCCCGGTCGATGGTTACCAATCTTAAATCATACAAAATACTAAAAGGTTTTCGCAAGCAGGAAGGCGTAAATATCGATAAGTATGTGGATATTATTGTGCGTCTGTCGTGGTTACTGCGTTTTGCTACCGAAATTAAAGAAATTGACATTAATCCGTTGTTGGGGAACGAACAGGAAATTTTGGCGGTTGATGCCCGAATTCGTATAGAACGGTAATTTATTTTCCACAAATAATACAAAGTCAGCAAAAACAGGATTTAAAGAATTTTAGTGCTCGCAGTGAATTTAAATGCGCCTATTGCTAATCAGGAGGAATAGTTGCTGGTTTCCAATTTACACTTCATTAAGATTAATTCAGAATAAAATATTAAAAGGATTAATTCGAATGTTGAGAGTCGATCCAGATTATTGGTCAGATATTTCTAATTTGGTATGATCAAAACATTGAATATGCTTAAACATGTGGCCTTAAACGGCGATGATCTGGCGATGGATTCTGTCTTTATAAAAAGGCTTTTAAGAGGGGAGTCGGAGTATTTTTCCGAATTGAAGGGAAAAAAAGGAGTGTTATTTTCGAATACAACACTGGCGAAGTTTATCGAGGATGAATTCAAACACGATAAATACGAGTTAACGAAAAGCTATGGGCGCAGCATACGGACCTTATCAAGCGGAGAGCAAAAAAAGGCGCTATTGGAATTTCTAATGGAGAAACAGCCCGGTTTTATTATTTTGGATAATCCTTTCGATGCGCTGGATGTGGCTTCTGTAAAGCAGTTAAAAAAGCGTTTGGAAAGCATTGCCAACAAAATGACTATTATACAGATTTTTAAACGAAAGAGTGATCTGCTGCCGTTTATAAAGCATGCCATGCGCGTTGATAGTGGAAAAGTTGTTTTCAATGATGGAGTTGAACAATACCTTGAAAAATATGAGCTGGCATCAGAGGCAAATTTTAGCTTTAATATTCCCGGCCCTTTACACGAAAATTACGAATGTTATGAAGAGTTGATCAAACTAAATGATGTTTCGGTTAACTACCAGAAACGACAGATTCTGAATAGTATTAATTGGACGATTAAAGCCGGAGAGTTCTGGCAATTAAAAGGCCCAAACGGATCGGGAAAAACCACTATTCTAACCATGATATATGGAGATAATCCAAAAGCATTTGGGCAGAACATTGAACTGTTTGGCCGCCGTAAAGGAACAGGCGAAAGTGTTTGGGATATAAAAAAGAAGATCGGGTATTTTACACCGTCAATGATGGAGTTGTTTAAACGCCGTCATACCGCCGAACAAATGGTGATCTCGGGTTTTCACGATTCCATTGGGTTGTACCACCGGCCAAGCGAAATACAAAGACATGTGGCTAACGAGTGGTTGAACGTGCTGGGACTGGCCGATAAGGGGAACCGGGCTTTTGTCGATCTTTCACAGGTGCATCGCAGGATGGTGCTGATAGCCCGCGCCATGATTAAACATCCGCCGCTGCTGATTCTCGACGAGCCTTCAACCGGACTGGACGATAAAAGTGCAGCACTACTTTCGGCGCTAATCAATAAAATAGCGGCCGAAAGCCAAACGGCTATTCTTTATGTTTCGCACCGAACGGAGCCCGATTTAAAACCTGCGTTTGTTTTTGAACTGAAACCCGGCGAAAATGGTTCGGTGGGGGAGGTGGTGAGTTTTAGATCTTAGCTTTTTACGGCTTTAACCGAATACACCAAAGGAAACTTATTTTCAAGCCCTTCAATCTTATATTTCCCTTCTTCAACCTCAACTAAATTTTCGAGGCAATCGTAGGGTGAATAGTTGTATTCTTTGAAGTCGGTAAGCGTGAGTCCTGATTTTATAAGTGAATCGATTACTGTGCTTAGACCGTGGTTCCAGCAAACCGACTTTCCCTTTATCTGCACATCACTATCGGTATAGGTGCCTTCCAGTTCTTCTACAATCGCTTCCGATTCCATATAGTCAAACTCCACCCGCTTAAAATCGTAGCTAAACATCAAAACAATCGGATGAAACTCAACAAACACCAGCTGCCCTCCTGGCTTTAAGAAATGCTCAATAACCTTTGCCCACTTTTTCATGTCGGGTAGCCAGCTAATTACTCCGTACGACGTATATACGATATCAAATTTTTCATCCAGAATTTCGGGTAATTTGTACACATCGCTCTGAATAAACCGTGCGTTGGTGCCAAGCTGTTCGTTCAGTTGTCTGGCTTTTTCAATGGCTTTTTCAGAGAAATCAACTCCTGTTGCCGATGCGCCATGCCGTGCCAGAGAAATAGTGTCCTGTCCAAAATGACATTGCAGGTGAAGAATCTTTTTTCCCTCGATATTTCCCAACAATTCAGTTTCAATCGGATTTAATGAATCCTTTCCATTTATAAAGGCATTTACATTGTAAAAATCAGATTTGTAATGAATGTCTGTTTTCTCGTTCCAAAGTCTTTTATTGATATTGATGTAGTCCATGTGTTGCGATTAAATGAGCTTAAATATATGGATTTGTTCATTAGCTTCTATATTTATTGTATCAGCTTTCTTTATGGAAGAAAGTGGAGGCATAGCTAATTTGTATTCATTATAAAGATAAAACATGACAATTCTGATTGCATAAAAACCTCAAATTAATACTTTTGTTGACTTCGAAAATTAAACCAAAATGCAAAAGAATCTATTTTTAGGAGTGGAAGCCGTTGGGCAGGGAGCTATTGATGGCGGAATCTCAGGGGTTTATGCCTATCCCGGCACTCCTTCAACCGAAATAACAGAGTTTATTCAGGAAAATGAACTGGCCATTGAAAAAGGCATTCGCAGTAAATGGTCGGCTAACGAAAAAACAGCTTACGAAGCTGCTTTGGGCATGTCGTACGCCGGCAAACGAAGCATGGTTTGTATGAAACATGTGGGACTGAATGTGGCTGCCGATGCTTTTATTAACTCGGCGATTACCGGAATTAACGGCGGTTTGATCATCACTGTAGCCGACGATCCGTCGATGCACTCGTCGCAAAACGAGCAGGACTCGCGTTTCTACGGCAAGTTTGCCATGATTCCGATTCTGGAACCCAGCAACCAGCAGGAAGCTTACGACATGGTTCGCGAAGGTTTTGAGCTTTCTGAAAAACTGGAAGTTCCGGTAATGCTGCGTATTACAACCCGTTTGGCACATTCGCGTGCCGGAGTAATTCGCAGCGAAGTTCTGGCTGAAAACGAAATGGTTTTACCAACTGATCCAAGTCAGTTTGTTTTGCTGCCTGCCATTGCCCGAAGAAGATACAAAGGGTTGCTTGAAAAACAGGAACTGTTCGAGAAGACCGCCAAAAAATCGAAATACAACACATACTTCAAAGGCGAAGACAAAAGTTTTGGAATTATTGCCTGCGGTATTGCTTACAACTACCTCAAAGAAAATTATCCGAAAGGCGATTGTCCGTATACCGTATTGAAATTGTCGCAATACCCGGTTCCACAAAAATTTTTGGATAAAATGGCCAAACATTGCGAAGAAGTGCTGGTACTGGAAGAAGGTTATCCGGTAGTAGAAGAGCATGTTAAAGCTGCTTTTAAAAAGGATATTCTTGTTTCGGGACGCTTAAGTGGTGCCTTGCCACGCGATGGTGAATTGAATGCCGACCTGGTTGCAAAAGCATTAGGTAAAGAAACACAACTTGGTGCCGATGTTCCTGAATTGGTGGTAAATCGTCCGCCGGCATTGTGTCAGGGATGCGGTCATCAGGATATGTACAAATCATTAAATGAAGCGTTGGATAAATACACCAAAGGGCGTGTTTTCTCTGATATCGGATGTTATACACTAGGGGCGCTGCCTCCCTACAAAAGTATTTATTCTTGTGTTGACATGGGAGCTTCGGTAACCATGGCTAAAGGAGCTGCCGATGCCGGATTGATTCCTGCCGTGGCTGTTATTGGCGATTCAACCTTTACTCATTCGGGAATTACCGGTTTGCTGGATGCTGTTAACGACGGATCGAATATCGTAGTTGTTATTTCTGATAACGAATCGGTATCGATGACCGGAGGTCAGGATTCTTCAGCACTTGGAAAGGTTGAAAGTATTTGTAGAGGTGTTGGTGTTGCCTCAGATCATATTCGCGTGTTAACACCGCTGAAAAAGTATCACGATTTGATGGTGCAGACTTTCGAAGAGGAAATTGCCTACGAGGGTGTTTCTGTAATTGTGTTCCGTCGCGAGTGTATTCAGGCCGCAGCAAAACGACTGCGCAAACAAAAGAAAATGAAAGATAACCCTAATAAATAAGTAGAAATGAAGACAGATATTATATTAGCCGGAGTTGGCGGACAGGGAATTCTTTCCATTGCATCAATTATTGGCGATGCGGCCATTAACGAGAACTTATTTCTGAAACAGGCAGAAACACACGGAATGAGCCAGCGTGGAGGGGCAGTGCAATCGCACCTTCGTATTTCCGACAGCGAAATTGCTGCTGATCTAATCCCGATGGGAAAGGCCGATTTGATTTTGTCGGTTGAGCCAATGGAAGCCTTGCGTTACTTGCCGTTTCTCTCTTCCGAAGGTTATGTAGTAACCAATATAACGCCTTTTATCAATATTCCCAATTACCCGGATGTTGACGCTGTTTTGGCAGAAATAAAAAAACAACCACGTTTTGTAGCTATCGATGCGGATAAAATTGCTTCGGAAATTGGTAATAAACGTGCTTCGAATGTGGTAATACTGGGAGCTGCTACTCCTTTTCTGAATATTGAGCCGGAAAAAATTGAAGCCGGAATTGCACATATTTTCAGTAGAAAAGGCGAAGCCGTAGTAGAAATGAACCGAAAAGCTTTTAAAGCCGGTTTGGATTTTGCAATGGCAAACAAATAGAAAAATCATAACCATCAATAAGAAACCCGTTCCGAACAATTGTTCGAGGATGGGTTTTTTTATGTGTAGTTTGAAATCAAAATAAATAAGCACGGTTTGGATTCAAATTGTAACCAGAACGTTGGGTAGACCTCTGAAATTGCTAATTTTGGACCTCGTGTTTAAAACAGCTAAATATTATTATTCATTAGATTACCTCTGTTTTCACCTGAAGACCTGATTGGGAACTTCGGGTAATCAATCTATTCAATCAACAACAAAAACTAATCAGCTTACAATGAAAAAAATACTTGCTATTGCATGTGGTGTATGCCTTTTCTATTCAGGAATAACAGCTCAGGAAAAACAATTTAAAGCCGAGGTCTACGGTTTTATACGAAGCGAATTCTACCACGATTCTTATAAAGGTATCAATGCCGCAATGGACAATTTTTACATGTTTCCGGCGTATGCGGGTGTTGATCCCTCGGGAAAAGAAATCAACAAAAATGGGATGACTAACTACACAGCCATGGCAACCCGTTTTGGTTTTAATATTACCGGCCCTGAATTGTTGGGGGCTAAATCATCAGCTAATTTTGAAACCGATTTTTCCGGAATTGTAAGCGAATACCCGGAAGTATTACGATTGCGAAAAGCTTATTTAAAACTCGATTGGGAAAACGCATCGCTTTTGGTGGGGCAAACCTGGCATCCGCTGTGGAACGGAATGGGGGGGAATTATCCAAAGGTTGGTAATCTGAATACCGGAGCCCCTTTTAATCCGTTTAATCGTTCGCCTCAGATAGATTTTGATTACCGAACTGGTAATATTACTTTGTCGTTTACTGCACTTTATGAGCAACAATATGTATCGCGTGGATTCTATGATACACCAAATAGCAACTGTAAAAACCTGCCCAAACGTAATGCCGGAATACCAGAGCTGGTAATTGGAATCAATCACAGCAATGGCGCAGTAACTGCCGGAATTGCTGGTCAGTTTAATGCTATTCAGCCTATGTCGATTACAGATATGGGCTATGTTACAGAGGAACTGAATACCAGCCTGGTGGGAATGGCATATCTGACCTATAAAAAGGATAAATTGTATATGCTTGCCAAAGGATTGTACGGGCAAAATATGGCAAATAT
Organism: uncultured Draconibacterium sp.; assembly: GCF_963677155.1. Classification (NCBI taxonomy): domain Bacteria; kingdom Pseudomonadati; phylum Bacteroidota; class Bacteroidia; order Marinilabiliales; family Prolixibacteraceae; genus Draconibacterium; species uncultured Draconibacterium sp. The sequence continues at coordinate 4,793,423 of NZ_OY781884.1, forward strand.
GTTGATGTTGGGAGGCTACGGAGCTAAAACTTACGATTTAACTACTGGTGAAATGACCTATACCAATTATAATAACTACAGTGCTTTATTTAACCTGGTTTATGGCACTAAAGTACAACTGGGATTGTTTGCCGGTATCGCCGGAAATCTTGGAACTGTAGATCCGCTTTATAACTTTGATGGTAATGCCAAAATTGCCGGTTTGGCAACGTCGTTAAAAAATATGTCGCGTGCCTCAACTTCTCTGGCTTACAATATTCAAAATCTGAAATTCGTTGCCGAGTACGAAATAACATCGGCAGATTGGGGAGCAGGGGAATTCGATTTCTCCGACGGACTTTATGAGGATACAAATAACGCAACCAATCACCGTTTTTTGTTAATGGTGATGTATAATTTTTAGAGAATGGCACAAGAATTTTGGCAGGAAGAGTTTGAAACACTGGAGAAGAAAAGATTGCAAAAGCTTCAGGTTGAACGCTTGAATAAAACAATTGAGAGTGCTTGTCAGTCGCCTTTTTATGGTGAATTGTACAGCCGGAAGAAAATAAAACCGGGTATAATAAAGGCCATTTCGCAGATTACGGAATTGCCTTTTACCACCAAACAGGATTTACGCAATCATTTTCCGTATGGCTTCTTAAGTTTGCCTAAAAAGGATATTATTCGTTTGCACAGCTCGAGTGGAACCACCGGAAATCCAACGGTAATTTTTCACAACCGTCACGATCTGAATTCGTGGGCCAATTTAATGGCGCGTTCGCTGTTTTGCGCAGGAGTTCGCGATACCGATGTTTTTCAGAATATTTGTGGTTACGGATTGTTTACCGGAGGCCTTGGTTTTCAATATGGAATTGAAACGCTGGGGGCTTTGAGTATTCCTGCAGGAGCGGGAAACAGCCTGCGCCAGATTAAATTAATGCGCGATTACGGAACAACAGCAGCACACGCCATTCCAAGTTATTTGGGACGTTTATACGAGGTTTTTCAGGCTGAAGGGCTGGATCCGAAAAAGGATACCAAACTAAAAACTCTGGTTATTGGAGCTGAACCACATACGGATGCACAACGCAAACGTATTGAAGAAATGTATGGTGTACGTGCTTTTAACTCGTTTGGACTTTCGGAAATGAACGGTCCGGGAGTGGCTTTTGAGTGTACGTACCAAAACGGGTTGCACATTTGGGAAGATTCGTACCTGGTGGAAATTATTGATCCGGAAACGCTTCAACCTGTTCCCGATGGCGAATATGGCGAATTGGTAATGACAACACTCGACAGGGAATCTATGCCCTTAATTCGCTACCGAACACGCGATATCACCCGGATTATTCCAGGCGAATGTGCTTGTGGAAGAACTCACCGTCGTATTGACCGAATTACTGGCCGATCGGACGATATGTTTATTATAAAAGGTTGTAATGTATTCCCGATGCAAATTGAGGGAGTGCTGATGAAAATACCGGAAGTGGGATCGGATTATATGATTAATCTGGAAACAATGAATGGTGTTGATGAAATGGTAGTAGAGGTGGAAGTAAAAGCAGATTGGTTTAGGGGAGATATAAAACGCCTGGATGGTTTGAGCAAAACCATTACCCGCCAGATTCGAGATGAGGTACTGGCAAAGCCAATTGTAAAACTGGTGGAAGCCGGTTCCATACCCAAGTCGGAAGGCAAAGCCATTCGCGTATGCGATAACCGTAAAAACGGACTTTTAAAATAGCATTAACTTGAAACTTTGAACTTTTAAATCGAAACTAAAACTATGGCTTACGAAGTATCAATATTTCTCGAAAACAAAATTGGTCATTTCGAACGCATAACCAGCGTATTGAAAGCGGCTAAAATTAATATCCGGTCGATGGCGATAAACGACACGGCAAACGGCTGGGGAATTCTAAATCTTATTGTTAGCGATCCGGGAAAAGCAAAAAATGTACTTTCTGAAAAAGGAGTGTCGGTGGCATTGCGTAAAGTAATTGCTCTTGAAATGCGCGATGAAACAGGTGGCCTCGACGATTTGCTGATGGAAGTAGCAAGGGCCAAAGTAAATTTCGATAATGCCGTTGGTCGCGTGATCACCGAAAAACAAAAAGCTATTCTGATATTACATGTTGATGATTATGCCGAATCGATAAAGAAACTCGAAAAACAAGGGGTACAAATTATCGACGACCAAACCGTTTACGGAACCAGTTAATAAAATACTCAACCAAAAAACTAAAAAACTTATGCTAGGAATCAACGATCCCGGGATAATTCTCGGCTATCTTTTATCTGTGGTAGGTTTAATTGCCTGTGTGGTTTATGGGGCATTAAACTGGAATAAAGGAATGGAAACCAGTACCGACGAAATTCAGCGCGATCTGGATTGGGAAGAAAAAGACGAACATTTAAAGGACGAAATATAATACAACTGCTATGAACTCATTTACGCTGGGATTGGTAGTTGTAATCTACCTTTTAGTTATTGCTTACCTCGGATACCGGGGCTACAGTCAAACAAAATCGGCAAAAGACTATCTGCTTGCCGGAAGAGATATTCATCCCTTTGTGATGGCGATGTCGTATGGAGCCACTTTTATTTCAACTTCGGCTATTATTGGGTTTGGAGGAATTGCTGGTGTGTACGGAATGGGATTAATTTGGTTAACAGCATTGAATATAATAATTGGTGTGTTTATCGCATTTATCTTCTTTGGGCGCGTTACCCGAAAGATGGGGCACAACCTCGATGCACATACCTTTCCCGAATTTTTGGGTAATCGTTTTCAATCGAAAAAAATTCAGATCATCAGTGGAGCGGTAATTTTTGTTTCAATGCCGCTTTATGCGGCGGTTGTATTGATTGGTGGTGCACGGTTTATCGAAAGTATTTTCGAGATTGATTTTTCGCTGGCTTTAACTTTTTTCTCCATTATTATTGCTGCCTATGTAATTGCCGGTGGTTTAAAAGGTGTAATGTACACCGATGCACTGCAGGGAAGTATTATGTTCCTTAGTTTGTTCTTTTTGCTGATTGTTACCTACCAAAAACTTGGCGGAGTAAGTGCCGCACACCATGCGCTTACCAATATGGCAGACATAGTGCCGGAAAATTTGAAAACAGCCGGACACGAAGGGTGGACAGCTTTCCCAAAAATAAATTCAGCATGGTGGTGGGCATTAACAACCAATATTTTGCTAGGTGTTGGCATTGGTGTTTTGGCACAACCTCAACTTGTTGTGCGTTTTATGACCGTAAAAAGTAACCGCGAGCTGAACCGTGCAGTGTTGATTGGAGGAGTGTTTATTTTTGTGGTTACCGGTTTTATTTATACTGTTGGTGCACTTACCAATGTTTATTTTCATAATGAAGCGGGGCAGCTGGCTATTCAATTTGCGCAGGGAAATGTCGATTTAATCATTCCCGAATATATTAGCTCCGCGATGCCCGAATGGTTTGTTTATCTGTTTATGCTGGCGCTGTTATCGGCCGGAATGTCAACTCTTAGTTCGCAGTTCCATGCAATGGGAACTTCGCTGGGGCGCGATTTTATCGAGAATATTTTTCCAAATAGAAAATTCAATAGCATGATGTTATCGAAATTATCAATCATTGTTGCAATAATTATAAGTATAATAATTGGGTATAAACTACCGGGAAGCATTGTTGCACGCGGAACAGCCATTTTCTTTGGTATTTGTGCAGCGGCTTTTTTACCGGTTTATTTTGCAGCGCTGTATTGGAAGCGGGCAACAAAAAAGGCTGCCGTTTGGAGTATTCTTGCGGGTTTGGGAGCAAGTGCTTTTGCCCTGACTTTTATGCATGCAAAAGAATCGGAACCGCTGGGAATTTGTCAGGCCCTCTTCGGAAAACCATCGCTGGCAACCGAATTTCCATGGATGATCATAGACCCGATAATGATTGCCATGCCGGTATCGATAGTGGTGCTGATCGCTGTTTCTTTGTTTACGCAAAAAACGTCCGACGAGCACCTGGCAACCTGCTATCAAGGAATAAAATAATGGAATGGGTTTTACCCGAACTGAAAATATGATTTCCGTTGTGGAAAGTTTACCTAATAAACTTTATTTTTACGGAACCATGTTGAATAAACGAAAAAACTACAATTATGGCATTTGAAATATCTGTTTTTCTTGAAAACAAGATCACCCATTTTGAGGCGATCACTGCGCTGTTAAAAAAAGAAGGAATAAACATTCGTACGCTTACTTTAAATAACATGGCACACGGATGGGGGGTATTAAGTCTGCTGGTCGATAATCCAGATGAGGCTTACAAGCTTCTTACCGACCATGGAAACTCTGTGGCGATGAAAGAGGTGATTGCGCTTGAAATGAAAGACGAAGCGGGAGGATTGGATGAGATACTGGTGACAATTGCACGTGCCGGGATTCACATTGAAAGTGCTTATACGCGCCTTATTGCCGAAAGTAATCTTGCCGTACTGTTACTTGAAGTGCCAGATGTTTTGGAGGCTGTTCGTCGTTTGGAAATCAACCATGTGAAAATTCTTGATGATAAAGTAGTTTACGGAAAATAGCATTTGCCAAAATACCCGATTGTAGACCAAAAACAACATGTAAAACCAAAGATGAACTAAATTTTATGATTTGGAATGAAAAGATAGAATGCGCCTCTCGCGATGAGATGGCCGCTGTTCAAAGCGAGCGATTAAAACAAACCGTTCAGCGTATTTACCACAATATACCGAGCTACCGCACAAAAATGCAGGAAATAGGCATGTTGCCGGGTGATGTACGTTCGGTAGAAGATTTAAAAAACCTGCCGTTTACCAATAAAACCGATTTGCGCGATAATTATCCGTTTGGAATGTTTACCGTACCCATGAGCGAAATTGTACGTGTACATGCCAGCTCGGGAACTACTGGAAAACCAACGGTTGTTGGCTACACCCGAAACGACCTGAGTATGTGGGCTGAAGTGGTTACCCGCTCGCTATGTATGTCGGGCGTAACGCGTAACGACATTGTACAGGTGGCCTATGGTTACGGACTGTTCACCGGCGGTTTGGGATTACATTACGGAACCGAAAATCTTGGTGCAACGGTAATTCCAATTTCGGGGGGGAATACGAAGAAGCAAATTCAGTTGATGCAGGATTTTGGTTCGTCGGTAATTGCGTGTACACCTTCGTATGCTTTATTTTTGGCCGAGGTAATGCAGGAAATGGGCATTGAACCGGAAGAACTGAAACTGCGGGTTGGAATTTTTGGTGCCGAGCCCTGGAGCGAAAGCATGCGCAAGGAGATTGAAGCAAAACTGAAGTTAAAAGCGATTGATATTTATGGGTTAAGTGAAGTAATTGGACCAGGAGTTTCGTGCGAGTGCGAGCACCAGGTTGGAATGCATGTTAACGAAGATCATTTCATTCCGGAAATTTTGGATACGGAAACACTCCAGCCTGTTACTCCCGGAGAAGTGGGAGAGTTGGTATTTTCAACCATTACGAAGGAAGGAATTCCGATTTTGCGTTACCGTACGCGCGACCTTACCCGACTGATTTACGATAAATGTGAGTGCGGACGTACGCTGGTGCGCATGGAAAAATGTAAAGGCCGCTCTGATGATATGCTAATCATTCGTGGTGTGAATGTATTCCCATCGCAAATTGAAAGTGTATTGCTTGAAATGAGTGAAACAGAACCACACTATCTGTTAATTGTGGAGCGCGAAGGAACTTTGGACATACTAAAACTAATGGTGGAAGTTCAGGAGCAGTTTTTTTCCGATGAAGTGCGAGAACTGGAGAAACTGAAGAAGAAAATAACGCACAATATTCAAAGTACGCTGGGTATTTCAGTAGATGTGAAACTGGTGGAACCAAAAACCATTGAGCGTACAGCAGGAAAAGCAAAACGTGTAATCGATAACCGTAAAATCTAAAGCTATGATCATTAAACAAGTTTCAGTTTTTTTAGAGAACAAGTCAGGGCGATTAAACGAAGTGACAAAAATACTGGCTGATGCCGGAATAAACCTGTCGGCGTTTACTATTGCCGATACTTCCGATTTTGGAATTCTACGAATGATCGTTTCTGAGCCGGAAAAAGCATGCACGGTGTTAAAAGATAGCGGGTTTTCGGTAAAAACCACCGATGTTGTTTTGGCCAAAACGCCCAATCAGCCGGGAAGCTTGAGCAAGCTGCTGGATATTCTGCAAAAAGAGGAAGTGTTTATTGAATACATGTACGCTTTTTCTATGAAAGATGAAGGAGCAGTTACCGTAATTCGTCCAACACGTGTTGAACGTTGTGTTGAGATGTTGCAGAAACATAAAACGGAATTAATACGGGCCGACGAACTTTACCAACTGTAGTCGCAAATCGATACGAAAATATAAAAGCGGATTTCCGGGAGGGGATCCGCTTTTTTTGTGCATTTCTGTTTTATGATCCAAGCTAAATTAAAATTCATTGCAACTGAACGGAATCATTATCGTAAATTGGAGGATCAAAAAAAACGATAAAACATGGAAGTACTTGGAATTGATTTTGGCGGATCGGGGATTAAGGGAGCAATTGTGGATACCAAAACAGGAGAGTTAGTTACTGAACGACACCGTATTGAAACTCCGCAACCGGCAACTCCTGACGCTGTGGCAGAAGTAATGGCACAACTTACCCATCATTTTAACTGGAAGGGCAAAGTTGGAGTTGGTGTTCCTGCTGTAGTAAAAAACGGTGTGATGTTAACCGCTGCGAACATCGATAAAAGTTGGATAGGACAGGAAGTCAACAAGCAATTATCAGATAAAACAGGCTGCGAAGTGGAGTGTGTAAACGATGCCGATGCTGCAGGAATTGCCGAGATTCATTTTGGTGCCGGAGCCAAAGAAAAAGGCATGGTATTTCTACTTACTGTAGGAACCGGAATAGGAACAGTAATTTTTATCGACAAACACCTTGTTCCGAATTTGGAGTTGGGACATCTGGAGTTTAATGGCAAAACCATTGAACGTTATTCTGCAGATTCAGTGCGAAAAAGAAAAAACCTGTCGTGGGAAGAGTGGGGCATACGTTTTAACAAAGTACTGGATTATTACGACAAGATGTTTAATCCCAACCTGTTTATTATTGGTGGCGGAGTAAGCAAAAAAATGGATAAGTTTGAGGATTGTGTAAAATTGGATACTCCGGTAGTACCTGCCGAAATGCAAAACAATGCCGGTATTATCGGCGCTGCTTTAAATATGGTTTATAAGTAATCTGTAACCAGTGAATTCCATCAATGGGCATTATGATGTTTCTTTACGATTCTCATAACCCGCCTGTATACAATTTCCATTGTGCTCCATTCGTATCCTTCAAAATTGGTAGTATTTACAAATTGAATAACAACTGTGTCGATGTCTTTGTGGTATTTGGCAATGCTCATGTAACCCGGCATTAATCCTGTGTGTTCGTAAACGTAAATTGAGGAGTAGATTTCCTGTTCACCCTCATTAAACACCGAGCCATCATTTAATGCCCGCAGAAAAATGCCAACGTCTTCGGCGCTGGCAACCATCGAAGTAAGCTTGGTTCCGTAATCTCCGGCTTTAATATCTTCTTCAATTCCACCATAATAACCACTCATTACATCGTCAATATTTTGTTCGTTAATTGCTCCATAAGTATTTTTCAGTCCAAGCGGATCCAGAATTTCCTTTTTAATTGTTTGAAATACTTCTTTTCCTGTCACCTTTTCAATCAGCATCGAAATCAACAAATAGTTGGTGTTCGAGTATCGGTATTTTGCATCGGGGGCAAAGTCGGCTGGTAAATCAAGCACGCGTTCAAGTGCCTCTTCACTGCTCGACGGTGGAGTAACCCAAAAGTTTGGTGTATCGGTTAAATTCGGAATCCCGCTGCGGTGTTGCACCAGCATTCTGAGGGTGATTTTGTCCGCATTTTCAATTCTTCCAATCAACTCGGGGAAATAATCAGCTAGCGTTTTATCCAGCGACAAACGTCCGTCGTTTACCATTTTTGCAATAACAACCGCATTATATAGCTTGCTGATGCTGGCAATTTTGAATAATGAATGGGGATCTGCCGGAGTCTTGTTTTCTCTGTTTTTGTATCCGGCAGCATAAAAAGCAGGTTCTTTTCCGGCTTCATCAACATATACAATTATACCGTCAAACCCGTATTTGATGCTTTTGTCGAGCTGTTGCTGAACCGTATCAGGGAGTGGAGAAAGCATAATTTTCAACAATAACCACGGAACAAAAAATAGTGATATGGCGGTTCCTGTAAATAGTATTATTCTGATAATTAGTGTTGTTTGTTTCTTTTTCATTATTGCAATTTTATTCTGAATGAAGTATTTATGCTGCCTTCTGTAACAGTCTCTTTTCTACTTTGTTGATTTTGGGTTTTAAACCAAACAGTGGTCGTAAAAATCCAATTCTTCTTATTATAAGTTCATAAATAATAAAACAAGTGACAAAAGTAAATGCTGTTACTGCAATAAATTTAGCCATTGGTGGTAGTTGTGTTGGCAAAATTAGTAGTGCGCCTGCATATAAAACAAACATATGAATAATGTAAACAGGATAAGCAGCGTGGCTTAAGTAATTAAGTGCGGCGCTTGGTTTGTTGAGGTATTGATTTCCCAGACCGAAAATGCCAAATATCCAGCAATTTGATTCGATAGCCATCAAATATCCCGGAGAATTGGTTTCGAACAACTGTAAGCGGATGGCGTATAATACCAATGCCAGCCCAAGATACAACCATTTCCATTTCGATACGGTTTGCCAAAACAGTTGTCCGCTGTACACAAATAGAAACCCCAAAAAGAAGGCTAGTAGTCCCAGAAAAAAGCCGTGCCATGTTTCGGCGTAAACAGAAAAGATTTGAGGTTTTACCAGCAGGGTTTCAGCAATAAAAAATACCGATAAAGCTAAAGGACCCAATGGGTTTTTCGTTAAAACAGACATTGCCTTTCTGAATTTTCCTTCCTTGTTGTTCATCAAGTAAAAAAATAGTGGAGTTAATACCAATACATAAATGAAGATGTTGCCAAGAAACCATAAATGTCCCATGTGCGGATAATAACTTAATGGCAAATTATAGAACGTTTGAAAAATCATAAAATGAAGAGGAGTAATGGCCAGTACTCCAAAAATTAGTGGAATCATAATCCGGCGGGTGCGTTCGCCAAGTAATTGTGCATAGTTGCGTTTTCGCATGGCAAAATACAAACCCATTCCCGATACATAGAACAAGAGAGGAATGCGCCAAACATTCAGCAACGTCATGGGCTTCCATAAATTTTCAAGGCTTTCATCGCTTTTTATAAAGCCAACAAACATGGCCCATGGTTGGAAAACGATGGCGATGTGGTAAATCAACAATAACCCGATTGCCAACACACGTAACCAATCAATATCGTATCTTCTTTCTGTTTTCATTTTCTTTTAGCTTTAATCTGATTACTGCAACATCATGGCAACTACGGGGCGGTTTTTTTCCACTTCCTCTAAATTTATGGTTATACCAAGAGGCTCCAGTTGTTGCTGCATCATTAGGTAAATGGGTTTCATCTCGGAAAAGGGAGCCAAAACAGATTCACGTGCAGTTACACCGTAATTGTTTTTTAAGGTTTTATCTGCTTTGGCATCAATCAGCATCTGTACAATTTCTAGGTGTCCAAAAAATGCAGCTGCATGCAGTGCTGTCGATCCATCGTTATTTTTCAGGTTCAGATTGGCACCGGCGTCGATCAATGCTTTTGTAATTTCTTTTCTGTCAAACGACACCGCCGAAATTAGGGGTGTTGAACCACTCATCTGGTCTTTTAAATTAATATCGCTTCCTGCCTCAATGTGTTGTTTAATGGCTTCGAGGTTGTTCGACATAATTGCCGCTTGCATATTGATTTTTGGTTTTTCTACTGCTGATTTTGTATTTGTACTATTTCCTGTATTATTACTTCCAGAATTAGCGCATGACGTTAATATTAAAAGTAAAATGAACGAAAAGTTTACTGCTGTTTTCACTGAAATTCTTTTTAATGTCTTCATCTTTTGAAATTTTAATGTTTTTGATTTTGAAAATTGTTTATACAAAGATGATGGTTTCGTAAACGCTTGATTTAAACCATATGCAGCTATAAGTGTTAAGTTTGAATCGGGCATGCAACTTATGAGGCAATAATGCCACATTTGAAGCACCCGGACTTTTTTACGCCTGCATTTTCATAAAATTTTCTACTTTCGGGTTAATTAAATTCAGCATGTCGGACAGATCAATTTTTGGAGCAGATTTTATTGAAAAAGCGGAAGCGATCATTCTGGAGAATATCTCGAATGAACAGTTTGGCGTTTCTGAACTGGCCGAGCTTCTGAATATGAGCCGTTCCAGTTTACTCCGAAAAATAAAAACGCACACACAGCTTTCGGCAAGTCAGTTTATTCGTCAGGTTCGTGTTACAAAAGGCATGGAAATGCTGAAGCAAACCTCGCTAACAGTTGCCGAGATTTCGTACCAGGTAGGTTTTGGAAACACCTCATATTTCATTAAATGCTTTCGCGAACAATACGGGTATTCTCCTGGCGAAGTGCGGAAAGGAGTTTTACCGGAGGAGAACGAGAATGTTCAGGAAAGTTTTTTCAATAAATACAAATGGTATGCGCTTGGGGCAATGGCTTTGGTGGTAATGGTTCTGTCTGTTTTACTTCTCAGCAGAAAAAGCGAACCTGCCGTTGAGATAGAGAAATCGATTGCCGTGTTACCTTTTGTAAACGAGAGCAGCGATTCGCTAAATCTGTATTTTGTAAACGGGCTCATGGAATCGACTTTAAACAACCTGCAGAAAATTGGTGATCTGCGTGTTATTAGCCGAACTTCAGTGGCTAAGTATCGCAATACGGACAAAGGTATTCCTGAAATTGCTGATGAGCTGAATGTAAATTACCTGGTGGAGGGGAGTGGACAACGTTTTGGAAATCAGGTTTTGCTAAATATCCAGTTGATTGAAGCAGCTACCGACCGGCCAATTTGGGGCGAACAATACAGTCGTGAAGTGGACGATGTATTTGCGCTTCAGAATGAAGTGGCCAGAAAAATCGCTGGCGCCATTAAGGCTGTGGTAACACCTGCGGAATTAAAACAAATAGAGAAAATACCCACTGAAAGTATGGAGGCCTACGATTATTACTTGCAGGCACTCGATTTGTATTACAACCGCACCCCCGAAAATCTAAAAAAGGCAATTTCGTTATTTGATAAAGCGATAGAAGAGGACGATCAGTTTGCGCTGGCTTATGCCAATGTGGCTATTTCGTATTATTTTCTCGATGTAAATCAGAAAGAAAAACAATATACCGAGGAAATCAACAATTTTGCTGATAAGGCGCTGCTTTACGATTCTAAATCTGTTGAAAGTCTTATTGCCAAAGCACTTTATTATATGCAAATAGAGGAGTATCAGCTAGCTCTTCCACATCTTGAAAAAGCGCTTGAGTACAATCCCAATTCATTGGCGGTGGTACAGATGCTGGCCGATTTGTATGCCCGTGTAATTCCGAATACCGCGAAATACCTGGAGTATGCGCTAAAAGGTATTCAGCTCGATATTGCAGCAAACGATTCTATCGGTAAAAGCTACATTTATTTGGCTCTGAGTAACGCGCTTGTTCAAAATGGTTTTGTTGATGAGGCGGCTACTTATATCGACAAATGTCTCGATTTTAATCCTGAGAATTATTATGCGCCACTGATGAAAGCTTATATTTTGTATGCTGAAGATGGCGATGGAGAGCGAACCAAAAAAATATTGCTTAAAGAGTGGAGGAAGGATACTGCCCGTCTGGATCTTTTGCAGGAAGTGGCAAAAGTTTATTACTACCAGGAGGATTATGACAGTGCCTTTTATTATTTCGAGAAGTTTGTTGATGCCAGAGAAAAAGATGGCCTGGATATTTATCCACAAGAGGATGTTAAAATTGCCAGAGTCTATGAAAAGATGGGTTTGCAGGCGCAGGCCTCTAAGTTTTTCGATAGTTATAAGGCGTATTGTGAGAAAGACCAATCGATATACAAAAGTGCCAGTATGGCGGTAATGTACGCGTATGAAGGAAAATACGAAGAAGCAATTGGACAGCTTAAGATTTTTGCAACACAGGATAATTACCAGTATTGGATTTTACTTTTTCAGACCATGGATCCGATTTTGAAACCTCTGGAAAGTAACCCTGAATACCGGAAAACGATTCAAAAAATTAACGATCGGTTTTGGAAAAAGCATGAGATTATTGAAAAAGTATTGGAGGATAAGGGATTGATATAAGGAGTTGATTCGCGTTTGGTAAAACTTCCAACTTGATTTTTTTTACTGTATAGTCGCATGTGTATAGTACCCCTTCGCGAGTTCTTTCTTCAAAAGAAGTCCGTTTTCAACAAAAACAATTACATTAAGCAGCCGTTTTTGTTCTTAATGGTTTTACGAAAAAAACTATTCTGTTTATCAATATTGCAAACACACAACTTTTCCGTCGAGTAGTGAAACGATGACTCGGTCTTTATCTATCGGTAAAATATGGTTTACCAGTGCATTTGATAATTTGTATTTCCAGGCTATCTGGTGTGTTGTTTTGTTAATGGCGCAAACAATTCCTTCGGTGGTAGGAACAAAAATAAGGTTTCCTGCCTCGGTAATTGGCGATGGAGCTATTTCGTATCCCAGCTTTGCATTGCATTCCCATGCCAGCTTTTGTTCGTTGGCAGAAGTGTCGAACGCATCAACATTTCCTTCGGTCATATTTTTAATGTAAACCAGTTTTCCGTCGTTTGAAATTCCAATTGATTCGCGGCAGGAATATTTTTTAGAATGCCAGATTTCCTCTCCGGTTTTGGCGTCGAGGGCTGTCATGTACCGATCGGGGGCCACAATAAATATTTTTCCGTTGGCGGCTACCGGCCAAACTGCTGCCGGCGATAACATTCGGTTACTGTATTTCTCGCGTTTCCACACCAGCTTTCCGTTTTTACTGTTTAGAGCATAAAAAGTATTTCCCCAAGAGCCAAAATACAGTTTGCCCCGGTAAACAAGAGGTTTGCTTTCTACAAAATTTTTCACCTCGGTAAATGCCCAGTTCAGCTTGCCCGTTTTTAAATTGATGGAACGAAAAATTCCTTCTGACGAACCGATGTAAACCGATTTCTTGCGAATAACAGGTGAGGCAACAATCGATTTTTCGGTTGCGAAACTCCATTCTTCTTGACCTGTTTTCAGGTTTAAACAATAGATAGTATTATCGGTTGAAGCACAAACTACCTTATCATTTGCAATGGCGGGAGTAGAGTAGATTTTTCCGCTTGTTTGAAATTGCCAGATTATTTTACCGGTGTTTTTATCGAGCGCCACAATAACACCAGCGGCATTTCCGTAAACTGCGATATTTCCTTCCTCTGTAATCCCGGTCCCGATATCGCTTACATCTTGTACTTCCCACACCTTTGATACCTCGGGGTACTTATTGTTGATTGAATAATCAGGACGAGGATAATCCGTTTTTTCTGTATCAAAATGATGATTTACCAAGGGCACCTTGCACCAGACTTCATGTGTTTCACCCCCAGGAGTCCGCTCGGTGTAAAACATCGTGTCTTGTTTAATGGTGACAATATTATAACCTCCAATTTCATTTTTTGCGCGTAAATTAGAACGCCCCATCACTCCGGGAATGCCTTCAAAATCGAATAATTTATTTCGGTGTCCATGCCCCAGCAAATCAGCCTGTATGTTTCTGGTTTTAAGCATATCAATAATCTTGTCCCAGTTCGACAATGAATTATCCAGCGGATAATGATTGACAAAAATGATGGGTTGATTAATATCTTGCATATTATTCAAAACCGAATCAAGAAAAACAATTTGTTCATGCGGAACAAGGCCGGGAGACATACGCATGTTCGGCCCGCTTGCTGTTCCAATAAACAGGTAACCACCGGCTTCGAATGAAAATTCTTCGTTCCCGAAAATGCGAACAAAGCTGTTATTGCCACTTTCCGACCATTTTGAGTCGTGGTTCCCAGGAACAACATACCACGGTTTATTTAATTTTGAAATGATTGATTTTGCTTTACTTAACTCTTCATCCGAACCAAACTCAGTAATATCTCCCGATAGAATTACAAAGTCAATTTCATCCAGTTTGTTGATATCATTTATGGTAATTGATAAATCTTCAGCTCCGGTTGCTCCGCCAACATGAACGTCGGTAACATGGGCAAAGCACACTTGTTGTGCCTGCGCAAAGGGTATTAACAAAAGAAATAAGCTTGCCAGAAAAAGTGTTTTCTTCATCATTAAATTATTTTCAGTCGCTTAATGTAATAAGTCTTTTTTGCGCATTTGCTTAAAATTGTCGAGATATACTTTCTGCGATTTGCATATTTGTTCTTCGCTACCTTATTCGGATTAGTTAGTTCATCAGTGTGTTTGTGAATAATAATATCGTGTAATTGATTTCGTGTCACTTTTTTTTCATTTCATCATAAAATGCCTGTAAAATATTGGTTCTAACATTCAGCTTTCCAAGCGTATTTCCCTCGCGCGTTGGGTAAACACGATTACTTAGGAAGATGTAAATCAGCTTATAAGTAGGATCGGCCCAGACAAATGTTCCGGTAAATCCAGAATGCCCGAAACTTTCGGGGCTGGCTCCCGGACACGGATAACTTTGCTCAGGGCTAAGTTCCGAATTATTCAAAAGCGGTTTGTCAAAGCCCAATCCCCGGCGGTTGTTGTTTCCCGGAAACTGGACACGTGTAAATTCTTTCATGGTAGCCTGACTCAAATACTGCTCGCCACCGTATGTGCCCATTTGCATGTACATCTCAATTAGTTTGGCCAGATCGTTGGCATTGGCAAAAAGGCCTGCATTCCCTGCCACGCCACCAAAAACAGCAGCAGCTTCGTCGTGCACTGTGCCCTGAATTTGTTGTTTTCGGTAGTACGAATCGTATTCTGTTGGAACAATGCGGCTTTTCGGAAATTTATTTAGCGGATTATAGGTAATGTTATAGGCCCCTAGTAAATGGTAATAATTGGCATCTAAAAAGTCGGTGTAAGTCTGCCCCGAAAGATCTTCGGTGATTTGCGGAATCAATAGAAATGATAAGCCACTGTACACGTATTTACCCGGAGGATTTAGCTTCGATTTCCAGATATCCTTGTAGATCTTTTTCTTGAAATCGTTTTTTAGAAACAGGTTCGGAGTTACTTCCAACTGATAATCGTCTGTTTTTTGGACGGAATACCAACGTTTCTTAAGCTGTCCGTCTTTTGCTGTTTCTTCCCAATAAGTGAGGTAGGGGATTAGCCCTGCCTGATGGGCTAGAATCTCGCGCCAGCCCAAATTTTCTTTATTCGACGAGTGAAATAAACGGTTTTTCCAGTCGGGCCAGTAAGCTGAAAATTTGTCATCAATATTGATTTTTCCTTCATCGCGAAGTTTGAGTACAGCAGCCAGTGCTCCCGAAACCTTGGTTACCGAAGCCAGGTCGTAAAGGTCGTTTTCCAAGACCGGTATGCGGTTGGCGTAGGTGTGGTAACCATAGGTTTTTCGGAATATTATTTTACCATCTTTTGCCGCCAGAACGCTGCAGCCCGGTGTTGCCCGTTTAGCAATGGCATCGTGAACAAGTGAATCGATACGGTGATTCAGTCGTGTGCTATTCATTCCAGCCTCTTCAGGAATGGTATATTTCATGCGAACAGCTTTGTCAATGTTTAGCCCGTGCCCAATTTTATAGTAGTTGCCCAGAGTTACCGGGAGTTTCCCCGATGCTCCAATGCCGCCAAAAATTTGCTGTGCGGCTAATTCCTGTACCAGCGAATCATTTTGATAAGCCATAATCAATCCGGCTGGAGGAGTAAAATTACCGACTTCGGTTAAGGCATACGGACTGGAAAAGAATACAACGATTGACTTTTTATTATTCGACAAATAGTTCAGTAAATTTTCCGTTTCGTCGGTTAGACCATAAGGCCTTTGGGGCCTTGTTTTTTGCAGACTACCCACCTGCATTGACCGCCTTGTTTTGCTTTCGTACAAGTGTAAACCGGCAATTACCAGGTTATAATCCTGAAGTTTTATTTTAACAGCATTAAGCTGTTCTTCCGTAAACTTTTCAGGAAGGAAAAAATTATCTGTTTTTGTGTATTCCGAAAGCATCGACTGGAAAGGAGTTTCTGTTGTCTCTCCAACGGTGAGGCAAGCTATTTTTAAAGTGTCAAGGCGTTTAAGTGGAATCAAATCGCTTTGATTCTCCAGAAGTGTTAACGAAGCCTCTATCAGTTTTCTTTTAACCAGTTCGGCTTGTGGGGTGTTCAAATCATCCATAAGGTTGACACGCGAAACCGGAGCTAGTTTGTTTAAACCTGCTTCATATTTTGCAGCTAGCACTTTTCTGCATTTAAAATCTATTTCATCTTGCGTTAATAGCCCCGATTCAATTGCTTTTTTTATTCCGGCAATTGTTTGTTCCACATCTTCTGGAAATTCAACCACGTCGTTACCGGCTTTTAGTGCCAGTACTTCAATTTCACCCGGAGCACCAAAACTTTTAGCACCGGCCATATTCATGGCATCGGTAATAACCAGTCCATGGTAATTCCATTCGTCGCGAAGAATTCCGTCGAGTATTTTGGCCGACAGGCTGGATGGAATTCCTTTTGTGCTGTCCAGTTGTGGAACATTTAAATGGGCACTCATCACACCGGCAACTCCGTTTTGCGTCAATTCTTTAAACGGATACAACTCAACGGAATCCAGTCGTTCGCGCGAATAGGGAACCAGCGGAAGAGTAAGGTGCGAATCCGATTGAGTATCTCCATGACCGGGGAAATGTTTGGCAATGGCCAGAATATTATTTTCCTGTAAGCCCTGCATGTAAGCAATGCCGCACGCTGCAACTTGTTTGGGCGATTCGCCAAACGAGCGCATCCCTATAATTGGATTTAATGGCTGTGTATTTATATCGACAACGGGGCCAAGGCTAACCTGAACCCCCAAACGCTTCATTTGTTTGGCCATTTCGGTGGTCGCTTGTTTAATTAACTCCGGATTGTGAGAGGCGCCCATCATCATATTGTACGGAAATGGCATTACATTGTGAAGTCGCATTCCTGCTCCCCATTCAGCGTCCATGGCAACAAAAAGCGGTGTTTGTGCCGAAGCCTGATAAAAATTGGTGAGTTCCGCTTGTTTTTCCGGATTGCCGGTAAAAAAGATTACTCCTCCCAGATTATATTTTTTAATCAATTCTGCTACTTTTAACTGGCTCGATATGTTTTTATCCGCAGCAGTGTTTATCCAAATTAACTGAGCTATGCGTTGCTCGGCCGATAGAGATTGAAAAACAGAATCTACCCAATGGTTTTTATCGGTTTCGGCAGGCTGTGTTTGCGCCATGGCTGTTTCCCGGATGGCAATGAGAATAAGGAGTAGTAAAGCTGCTTGTTTAATGTTCCAGATCATTTCAGTATGCTGTTAAAAATAGAATTTATAATGGTTTAAACTTTTATAAATATTTTCTTTTGATAGAGAACTCGTGCAATCAGCCAGAATAGCGCAACATGCGTAAGTGCAAAAAGTAGTGAACCGTTTAGTGGTCCTGCCAGTGGCTCAAATACCTGGTGATAAAGCCAGCTGTATCCGTTGGTTATTTGCCCCTCGCTATTTGTGAATTTTATTATACGAGTAAGGGTATTGGCCCATAAACCGGAAAGTGCAAAAATGAACAGTGGATTCATTCCGAAAACCACAAAAAAGGATGTCCATTTTTTATGTGATTTTATATCGATGATCCAAATAAGTGCTGCCAGTACAACAGAAGCCCAGCCTGCTGTATATAACACATAAGAGCTTGTCCATAACGGTTTGTTAATTGGGAAAACCATTTCCCACAATAAACCGGCAGCAATACCTGTCAGTCCGGCAAGAAAAAGCAGCTTCGGGATTTTGGTTTCTTCAGTTTTATGGATAAAGGCACCTGCCATATAGCCTAACAGTGCAGTAACAATTGCAGGAATGGTGCTCAGCAGGCCTTCAGGATCGAATGGAATGCCAAAACCATGATACATGTGGTTTTCGCCAAGAATTGCCAGATCGAAAGGAATTGTTGCATTTCCTTCTAAACTAAAAGGTGCTTCGTTGCCAAAGTAAAACAGGATACCCCAATAGATTAAAAGAATGGCTCCGGAAATGTAGGGCAACCATGTTTTTTTGACAGAGAGTACTATTAATGATGTAATTCCGTAAACGATAGCTATTCGCTGAAGGACACCCAGTATCCGTAGTGTTGAGAAATCTCTGGACCATTGTGGAAATGAATTAAGAAACAAACCGATGGCAAAAATTAGAACGGTTCTTTTTACCAAGCGTTTAAAGGATTTCCGGTTTAAGGTATTTCCGTACTTCGAAAATGAAAAGTACATGGAAATTCCAACAATAAACAAGAAAAATGGAAAAACTAGGTCGGTCGGAGTGCATCCATTCCAATGAGAATGTTTAAGCGGCGCGTAGATGTGCGACCAGCTACCAGGATTGTTAACGGTGATCATTGCCACTATGGTTAAACCGCGCAGAACATCAAGAGCCAGATACCTTTTTACTGTTTTCATTAATCGTTTTTTAGGTAATAAGGATTATAGACTTTCTTCTATTTCTTAGAAGCAGGTTCTCAAATATAAGGTGTTTTTGTAATAAGTAATACAAATATGTGATAAATATCAATATTGAATTCATTTTCAAAAAGATTTTATTGGATTTCAAAGGTGGCATTATGTAGTAAAATGTCACAATATGAGTCTGAAATGACACTTTTTGATGAATGGTGGATGGTGCTTTCTTGACTATGAATGTAAATTATACAATTTATGGCAATGAAAAATGCAATATGTAATACAAATATTTGAACTTGGCTTTTGCATGTAGTTTGACGGCTTTATTTTTAGCACATATTAGCCTGTATTTGGCTTAATATTTTCAGTATTGATAAATAAAAGGCTCGATTTTGTAGAAACGAACCACTAAAAACAGAAGTGGCTGTTATTAATCGGCTCTAAAATTGAACCTGAGATTAATCGGGTAACTGTTGTGCCCCGTTGTTTAGAGAAAATTCCTTTTAGGGCAGTCGGTTCTAAGCTATCATTTTCACGATGCTTGGTGCCGATAGCCGGGATTTTGTAAATAAATGAAATCTTTAGGAGATACAAGGAAAGTACCACTTGTCACATGTTGTGGTTTGTCCGGTGTAAATAACTGAAAATACAGGTCTGGTGTTAATGAAATATTGATTGTCGGTTTTCTGTTGTATGTTACACCGTATTGGGCCAAATGATTTTAATAATAAGCAAAGCATTTTGTTTTTTTGAGAGTATCTTTTTTCATATTATTGCAGTATTTACAATAATTGGGGATGTTGATGATGGGGATGAAAAAATACGTATTATTAAGTCTGTTTTGTTTGTTGGTTGCAGGTTTATCTATTGCTCAAAACAAGAATAATGTTCACTTTTATAACCTTAACGACAAATTTGGAATTTCTTTACGCGAAACCAACTCGGTGTGTGAGGACGATAATGGTTTTATCTGGGTGTCGTCGAAAATGGGGATTATCCGATACACTGAAGACGATATCCGAATTTATCAGCTTCCGTATGAAAGTACAAATGTGGTAACTGCCGAATTGAGCTACAATCAAAATTTACTCTACGTTTATACCAATGCTGGGCAGATATTCAAATACAATACCATTAAAGACCGTTTTGAATTGTTGCTCAATTTATCGCGGGTTCTTCGAAATCCCTATATCGGTATTTCAAGAATGCTTGTCGATCAGGAAAAACGTTTATGGATTTCGACAACGGCAGGACTGTTTTATTTCAGCGAAGAAAGTGGGCTTAAGGCAACCACTGCGGTAAATGACGTTTTGGTGATGACTTGGTACGATACCGAAAACATTATTTATGCTGAACGCAATGAGTTGAGACTGTTCAATATTCATGAATTGGATTCCAAAATTTTTTATAAATTTTCAACTTCTGAGGGGTATAATGTTTCCACACTAGTGCATGACGAACAGCCGGATTTTTGGTGGATAGGAACTATGGGCAGCGGGCTTTTTGTGTTTGATAGTAAAGCGAAAAAGAAACTGACTCCTATTGAGCATATACCCAGTCAACCAATATTGGCAATCGAGAATTTTACAGCAACATCGGTGTTAGTCGGTATCGATGGGCAAGGTGTTTGGGAGTTGGATAGAAAGAGCCATGATGTTCTTGCCGTTATGAAAGAGAACGCTGACAATATGGGGTCGTTAAAAGGGAATGGTGTTTATGATATTTACCGCGACAATAATAACCGAGTGTGGGTATGTACCTATAGTGGGGGAGTTTCATATTTTAATGTGGCAAATCCGGTTATAACCCAAATTAATCATATTGCAAACAACAAAAACTCGTTAGTAAATAACGATGTTAACGCTGTGTTGGAAGACAGTAACGGAAATTTCTGGTTTGCAACCAATAACGGAATCAGTTTTAGGAATAATGCTACCGGACAATGGAAATCTTTTTATTACAATAACGAAATGCATGCGCAGGTTTTTTTAACTTTAAATGAGGATAGCCGGGGGCGTATTTGGGCTGGTTCGTACTCATCTGGGGTTTATTTGCTGGACAATAAAAGTGGTGCAGAGTTAAAACACCTTAGTCTTGAATCAACCGACGGGAAGTTTGGTAATAATTATGTATTCGAAATATTTGACGATCAAAACGGGAAGTTCTGGATTGGTGGCGTTCGCGGGAATCTAATTTGTTATGATATTGAAGCAGATACGTACAGATCGTTTTTGAATGTAACGGTAGGCAAGTTAGTGAATTACAGGGAGAACAAATTGCTGATTGGAAACACCAACGGATTGGTTCAGTTCGATAAAAATACAGGACGAACAGAAACTATTGTTGAAGGATACATTGTAAACGATATTTTTTTGAAAGATGATGTTGCATGGCTTTGTACCGTGGGAAGCGGTATAATACGTTACGATTTTATTACCCGCGAACAGGAGAATTTTACAGTGGATAATGGCTTACCATCGAACTTTGTCTCAAGTATTCAGTATATGGATGGTTATTTATGGATTGGAACCGAACAGGGACTTTGCCGTTTAAAACAAACCGACCGCTCTTTTTTGACCTTTAACGCCTTGCCTGCAGTAAGTAACGTTTCGTACAATCTGAGGGCCATTCAAGTGCTTGATGGCGAAAGATTAATGATGGGAACCAATAATGGTGCATTAATTTTTGATCCAAACGCAATTAAACCCGTAAAGAATAAAGGAAGTATTTTTTTGCAGGAACTTACCGTCTCAGGGAGTTCCATTCGCGAACTTGAATTTCCGTCGCTTACGAAACCTTTAAACGATCTTGAAAAACTGTCGTTAAAATATGCTCAGAATACGATAAGCCTGGAAATGCTGCCAATTGGAGTAACATCTCCGGGAGCTCGTTTCTCGTGGAAAATGGAAGGCCTTGATGCCGAATGGACCAAACCCGCCAACAATAAAATTTTGTCATACTCTAATATTCCAACTGGAAATTATACGTTGCGGATAAAGATGTACGACAGTTCTAATACACAACTTCTTGCAGAGCGGGATATAAAACTTCATGTAATTCCACCATTTTGGGCCACCTTGTGGTTTCGTGTACTGATAATCTTGTTTGTTTTTGGTCTGGTAGTTTTCTTAATGGTGTACTACACTGAAAATCTTAAAAAAGTACATTCTGAAGAGAAAATCCGCTTTTTTGCTAATACGGCGCACGATATTCGTACTTCGTTAACATTGATAAAAGGACCGATTGAAGAGTTAAACAAAGAGCCCGTGCTAACATCAAAAGGTTACCATTATTTGCATTTGGCTACCGAACAAACACAAAAGCTTTTAAATGTTGTAACGCAGTTGATGGATTTTCAGAAGTCAGACATTGGTAAAGAACGTGTTTCGCTGCAAATGGTTGATGTAGTAAAGACCATTAAAAACAGGGTTATGATGTTTGAATCGTATGGCAATAGTAAAAATATTGAGATTCATTTTTCAACGAATATATCGAAGTTTGTTACGGCTATTGACGAAACGCTTATTGATAAGGTTGTTGATAATCTTATCTCAAATGCCATAAAATATTCGAATCCTGATAGCGATGTAAATATTAGTTTGAATTGTACAGAACACCGGTGGGTTTTGGAGGTGAAGGATGCTGGAATTGGAATAAGCAAAAAAGCACAACGTCAGCTATTTAAAGAGTATTACCGGGCTGAAAATGTGATAAACTCCAAAATTGTTGGCTCCGGAATTGGTTTATTGCTGGTGAAAAATTATGTGAATCTACATGGAGGAAAAATCAATTGTATTAGTCAGCTGAATGAAGGATCAACGTTTCAGGTGGTAATTCCAACCCAAAAACTAGAGGAAGCACCCTCAGAAAAAGCAAGCATTCAGCATAAAGATCTGCAACCACCGGTAACAAAACAAGAGTTTAGTCAGGCTGTGCCGAATGAAGATGAAGAGCTGGATGCATCGAAAATGAAAGTTCTCATTGTTGAGGATAACGAATACCTGAGTGAGTTTTTGAAAACGGCAATGGAGCCACAATTTCAGGTTTATCTGGCTAAAAACGGGGTGCTGGCCTGGGAGCTTATTCAAAAGCAAACGCCCGACATGGTTGTGTCTGATATAATGATGCCTGAAATGGATGGTTTTGAGTTGTGTCGGAAAATTAAGTCTACTTACGAAACATCTCATATGCCGGTAATCTTATTAACGGCATTGGCCGGAAAAGCCGAACAGTTAAAAGGTTTGGGACTAGGTGCTGATGATTATTTAACCAAACCATTCGATGTGTCTATTCTCCTGCAGCGAATTCGTTCGTTGATCAATAACCGTAAGCTTATCAGGGAAAAAGCCATGAAAAACATCGGTGGGGGCGATGATTCTACGATTGTAGAGAACGAACTCAACGATAAGTTTCTGAAGCGCATGGTAGAAGTGATTCATGAGAATATGGAAAATGCACAATTTTCTAAAAAAGATTTTGCTTCGGCAATGAATGTCAGTCCTTCGCTGCTATACAAAAAGGTAAAATCGCTAACCGATCAGTCACCTACTGATTTTATTAAAATGGTTCGTTTAAATCATTCGCTGGACTTGTTGCGCACAAAGCAGTATAATATTACGGAGGTAAGTGAACTTTGTGGTTTTGCCAGTGTAGGGTATTTCAGTACTGTTTTTAGGAAACATTTTGGCAAATCGCCAACGCAAATGCTCGGATAAAGATTTTGGCCGTGTTTATAGTTTGGTTTTTTTTTAATTTGCACCGCTCTGGTAGGTAGAACCGTTTGTTGAAACCAAAGTATGTGTAAAGATTTCAATATGTTGTTCATTGATCTTGGTTAGTTATGTTGCTTGGTGAACTATTAAGCTTTTGATGATAAAACAATTGCGAAAGAATGCAGTTGTTTGTTATTTGCATAAGTGGAGCTATAGAATTGTAAAAAAATGGGAAAAATATTTAACGTCTAATGTTGTGTTAGGTCAGAAGTCAAATGCCTCAAACTCAACAGAGAGGTATTTTCTTTTGTCTTGATCATAAATCGTCACTTTCCTGGCTTGCGAATTTTCAAAGATCAAAGCGTCATCTTTAAACAGTTTCCGCTTAACTGGCAGCAATCCTGCTTCATCAAAAGAAACAACATGTTTTTGTAATAGAGGGGACAGAAATCCACTTTGGTTTTTTACGTTGTAAGTGAGTTCATCATTTAACCGGTCAAAATTTAATATAGATATATGTCTGGAAGATTCTTACAAAGTTCATTAAGAATGATGCCCACTGAGAGAAGCCCAATTTCATTTTTGTTATTTTTGATGATTGGTCAGAGTCGATAGGGCTGTATCGTATTGTAGCCACCCTATAAGCAGCAAATTATTTGAAGGAACAGTGCAAGCTTCAGAAAAAAAGGAAGCAAACTCTAAAATGAGTGCTCCCTTTTTGACAATATATATGTCGCGGTTAGGCTTATTCCTTTTTTACCTTCTGCATAGGATTTTGGCCACCTCCAGGGTAACGACCACGGCCGTATCTTGATTTGTACAGTTCGAAACGGGTTGGTTGTTTACGTGTCGGCCAGTAGTTATTGTTCAAATCGGTATCGGCAGTTTCGCGGTAAGGGTCGAGGGTAATTTGCTTTACCTCTTTGTTAAACATAAATACTTTTGAAACTTCTTCGTTGTTTTTTCTCCAAATCTCGGCAGGAATGTACTGAACATCTTCCGTCCCATCGGTGAATTCAAATTTTAAAATTACCGGCATTACCAGTCCTCCCAAATTTTTAAAGTCGATTTGGTAGAAGTTGAGATTGGCACCCAGCAATTCTTTTTCTTCGTCGCTCAGGCTTTTTACAAACTTGTCGTATTCTTCTTTATCTTCCTTGGTTACTTTATATTGGTCGTAAGTAGTGTAGAAATCGTCAGTTTTCGAATTTTTGGCGCAGTATGTTTCTTTAGTAAATGCTTTGTTACGCATGGTTGTAATTGAAAGAGCTGCTTCTTCGTCGGTGGCTTTTTTCAATGGTTTTTCTACTACCGGATTTTTAGTATTGGCCTGATACCATTTTACGTTTTCCATCGAGATATCGCAATGGTCGGTGGTAAAAAACCATCCGCGCCAGAACCAGTCCAAATCAACTGCCGATGCGTCTTCCATAGTGCGAAAAAAATCGGCTGGGGTAGGGTGTTTAAACATCCAGCGTTGTGCATATTCTTTAAAAGCATAGTCGAACAATTCGCGGCCCATAACGGTTTCGCGCAAAATATTCAGTGCAGTACTGGGCTTGGAGTAAGCGTTGCTACCGAGGTTCCAAACCGACTCGGAGTTCGTCATTATAGGTGAAATAAATTTTGTGTCGCCACTCATGTAAGGAACAATATAGCTTGGTATTCCGTTCGACGATGGGTAACCAGGTTCCCATTCCTGTTCGGTTAAAAATTGTACGAATGTATTTAATCCTTCGTCCATCCAGGTCCATTGGCGTTCGTCGGAGTTTACAATCATCGGGAAAAAGTTGTGTCCTACTTCGTGAATGATTACGCTTATCATCTGATATTTGGCACGTTTGCTATAAGTTCCGTCGCTTTCGGGGCGTCCACCATTAAAGCAAATCATCGGGTATTCCATTCCGATGTTGTCGGTGTGTCCCGAAATAGCTACCGGGTAAGGATAATCGAAAGTAAATTTCGAGTATGTTTTTATGGTATGAGCCACCACGCGTGTTGAGTATTGCTCCCACAGCGGGTTACCTTCTTTTGGGTAATACGACATAGCCATCACGGTGCGGTTGCCAAATTTTACGGCCATTGCATCCCATATAAATTTACGTGAGCTGACAAAAGCAAAGTCGCGTACATTTTCGGCTTTAAATACCCATGTTTTTTCTTCTTTTGATTTTCCTTTTTCAGCTTTTTCAGCTTCTTCCTGCGTTACGATAAAAACAGGATTTTCGGTATCTGCTTGGGCTTTTTCAAAACGATTGATCTGCTCCTGAGTCAGCACGTCGTCGGTATTCTGAAGAACTCCGGTTGCACCAACAATGTGATCGGCCGGAACAGTGAGGTGCACTTCAAAATCGCCAAATGGCAGAGTAAATTCTCCGGTTCCGAGGAACTGTTTATGTTGCCATCCTTCCACTTCGTTATAAACCGCCATACGCGGGTAAAACTGTGCAATGGTATAAATGTAATTGTCTTCGTCTTTAAAATATTCGTACCCCGAGCGTCCACCATCAGTAAGACGATCGTTAATGTTGTACCACCATTTTATTTTAAAAGAGAAAGACTCACCCGGTTTTAATGTTTCGGGCAAATCAACGCGCATCATGGTTTTATTTATGGTTGCCGGTAAATCGTTACCATTGGCATCCTGAACGTAATCCAGTTTAAAACCACCATCAAAATCGTACATCATGCGTTTCAACTGACGAAATGAAACACGTTGATTTAATCCTGAGGTCATAGTTTTGTAAGTATCCGAATTTTTTGCACGCATATTCTGGTCGAGTTGTAACCATAAATATTTCAGAACATCTGGCGACTGGTTATGGTAGGTAATTGTTTCTTCACCGTAAATTCGCTGGGTTGCGTCGTCCAGCCTGATGTTCATTTTGTAATCGGCTTTTTGTTGCCAGTATTCGTGCCCTGGCGCTCCTGAAGCGGTACGATAGACATTTGGCGTTGCTAACTCTTGTTTTAACTGCCTGAATTTATTTAGGTTAGTATTTTCTTGTGCCAAAGAAACAATACTTGCAGTTACGAAAAGGGTAATAAAAAGTGCTACTTTTTTCATTCTGTAATTAAATGTTCGAGATCAATGTCAAAATGATAGGTGAACAAAATTAGCAATACTTTTAACTTTTTGTAATTTCTGCTGTGAAAAATCCGATTTGTTTACAAAAGTTTGTAATGGCTTCGAAATTGTTACAAGGAGAAAGTTTAAAAAACAGCAGGTGCTGTTTCTATCATTAAAATAACTGAAATACCAAAGGCCATTCCGGATACAAAAATGCGCCAGAAATCGTTTCTCAACTTAAACAGTTGAACACTAATAAATAACAGCGTAAAATAAATGGCAAGTATTAATAATTGACCTAACTCGAGCCCGATGTTAAAGGCCAGCAATGGCGTTAAGATATTTGATTCGCGCCCCAGCAACTCTTTCAGGTAGTTTGAAAATCCCAGTCCGTGTATAAGCCCAAAAAATAAAGTAAGCACATAAACTATCCGGTTGTTTTTTGCTTTAAACGGTAAAATATTGGCAATAGCTGTTACACAAATAGTTGCGGGTATCAGAAATTCAATTAAACCGGACGAAATATTAACCACGTTTAAAGTCGATAGCGCAAGTGTAATCGAATGACCAATGGTGAAAGCCGTAATCAGTATAAATATCTTTTTAAACTGGTTTAAATTGTATCCGGCACATAACGCCAAAACAAAAACGATGTGGTCGTAAGCATGAATGTCGATAATGTGTTTGAACCCCAATTGGAGGTACATCTCAAATAAACTCATAAAATTTTTACTTTTGCGGAATAATTTGAAGGGCATGAAAATAAGTAAAAAATTATTTCTACCGGTTTTGTTTATTTTTTTAGGTGTGTTTTTCTCTAATGCACATCCTTTTTATGTGAGTATTTGCCAGGTAAATTATAACGAACAAAGCCAGTCGCTTGAAATTTCGGTAAAAATTTTTGCCGATGATTTGATAGAGGGATTATCGGAAGAGGGGCACAATAAACTATACATCGGCGAAGTACGGGAAGATGCACATACTGATGAATACATTTACAATTATTTAAAAAAGAGTATCCGGTTTAAGGTAAACGATAAAGATGTTGAACCGGCATTCGTAGGGAAAGAGATGGAGAAAGATGTGGTTTGGTCGTATATGGAGATTGATAATATCTCCGATCTTAATAATATAGAAGTAAACTGCAACTTGCTAACCGATGTTTTTAGCGACCAAAGCAACATCATACAGGTGAATAAGAATGGAAAAATAAAGAACCTGTTACTAAATAAACGCGATACAAATGGTCGGTTAGAATTTGATTAAAGCTGAACCTGCTTACTGTTTATGTATTAGGTTGAATAGTAACACAGATAAAATTATCTTTGCAACTTGAATAACCGAATAGTATGAATCCACTAGCCATTATTGGTGCATTTGTAATTACTCTTTCGTTTCTTGCCTACGGTATTGGAAACATTTCGTTGGTGCGATTTAAAATTGTAGGACGAATTGTAGTTGGCTTTTTATCGGTGGGCGTGGTACTGGATATTGCTGCAATTGTGTTAATGACCTTGGGATCAAAGGGATCTCCCTTTACCATGCATGGCTTTCTTGGGGCAACGGCATTTTTAGTAATGCTGGTCAATGCAGTTTGGAGCTGGAGAATGTTTCTCGTATATGGTTGCGACTGCAAAGCCCGAAAAAATCATATTATTTATGCCAAAGCCGCTTATTTATTTTGGGTAGTGGCTTATTTTACAGGAAGTATAATAGTAATTTGGAGGTAATATGTCGAATAATGACTGGAAAGAACGATTAGGAGTGGTATTTTCAACCAATCCTGATTTTAACTACGATAAGGAAGAACAGGAAGAGCAGAACACTTTGCCGGCCAACCAGCAGGATTTGCGTGTAATGCTCGATCGTAAAAAACGAAAAGGAAAAGCGGTAACACTGGTAACTGGCTTTGTCGGTTCCGACGACGAATTGAAAGAGCTGGGTAAAAAACTGAAATCGAAATGTGGGGTAGGCGGTACCGTTAAAGATGGCGAAATCCTTATTCAGGGCGATTTTTGTCAGCGTATTATTGAGCTGCTAAAAGCTGATGGATACAAAGTAAAACGATCAGGCGGTTGATTTAGCCGGATACAAAAGAAAAGCCCCGTTTCTTTTGTATAAGGAACGGGGCTTTTTTATGCCGTCTTAGTTGGCTTTAAAACCATCCGGGCGTTTCCATCGTACTGGTGCAGCCGGTTCCGGTTTTAGTTGAAATTCATTTCCTTTTTCTGTTGGGCATGTTCAGTGCAATAATTCGCTCTGATATACCATTCTCGTCGATGGTGACAGTGACCTTATAAAGCAATCCACTTTTCATCGTTAGAAAAGTGAGGATTCTATTCCTGTCCTTCGTTTGTGGTTAAACGAATGGCGTCGCCTCCGTTTCTGTTAACCTTCCAGAGGTCGTTGGCATATACAAAAACAATACTTTCAGTAGAAATTGTTGGCTGACGAAGCAAACGTGTTCCTTGTGCGTTGGCAAAGGATGCGACAGCGAACATCAGCAAAATAAAGGGCGTTAAATATTTCATAAAATTGGTATTTGTGTATTAATATGAATTATGCGATATGAACATTCGAATTGTTTGATGTTTTGTTCAATTTGTACGTGAACAGGAGAATCTATTACAGTTTGTAAGTTAAAAATTTTTTAGCAGAATCGGGAACACCCGAAAGTTTGTCTGGAGTTTATTTCTGCTCGTCGGGTGATCCCGAAAGCTTGTTTTCAATTTATTTCTACTTGTCGGGAAGCTCTGAAAGTTTGTTTTCAACCTGTTTCTATATTTCGGGGAACTCCGAAAGTTTGTTTTAAACTTCAGGCTAACTTTCGGAACCTCCCGAAAGCTTGTTTTTAGTCTTAGGGAGCATTTCCTTACGTGCAGACGGTGTGTTTTTAGTTCGGTTGAGGCACTCCGGTAGAGAAGAGGGCACAAAAAAAGGCCTCCAAAACGGAGACCTTTCTATTATTGCGATGCAATTTTTAGAATCTTTTTTCTTTGATACGGGCTTTTTTACCTGTTAAGTTACGTAGGTAGAAGATACGCTTACGACGAACGCTACCACGTTTGTTCAGTTCTATACTATCAATAAAAGGAGAGCTGATTGGGAAGATTCTCTCAACACCAATGTTTCCTGACATTTTACGGATAGTAAAAGTTCTGGTATTTCCTCTTCCGCGTACCTGGATAACAACACCACGGAATTTCTGAATCCTTTCTTTGTTACCCTCTTTAATTTTATAGCTAACAGTGATGGTATCACCTGCGCCGAATTTTGGGTGGTTGTTTTCCACTTCAAATTCTTTCTCTACTAATTTAACTAAGTCCATTTTCTTAATTTTTAATAAGTTGGCAATATATCCCGATGCTTATCGGGAAAGAGATTGCATTAAATCGGCTGCAAAAATAGTGTTTTTTTCAACTCCTCAAACACTTTTATACTTTATTTTCCAATTATTTGCTTGGTTTTCAGTCTGAAAACACACTTTTCGTTTAGTGGCTGTTTCCCTTTACTTTAAAATGATCGCCGGTAGCGTTTACAACTGCTTTGTACCACCATTCGGGGTATCCTGCAAAAATAGGAGAGGCAGGCATTCCTGTTTCGGTGCGTGTAAACTCGCCGTTACTTTCGCGTTTTATGTTTCCATCGGTGTATTTTACAATCAGGTAATGATAAAGTTTTTTCCAACGGCGGGTCATGTTTTCGGCTTCGTTAACCGAGAATTCGGTAATAAATTTTCGTGCCTGTTCTTCGTTTGTGGTATTGTACAAAGTTTCGGCAGCTTTATCAACCACCGGAACAAAAGTCACAAATTTATCTTCCAGTCGGCGTTGAACGATTTTTACATCTTTAATCATATCGTTGTAGCGCAAGTAAGCATAGTTGGCTACCTGACTAAATGTCCAGAAAGCTGATGTTTCGCTGTAAGTAAGTAAATCGCCGTTGCCAACTGCAAAACATTCCGGAATTTCGGTAATACCACAATACATAGGCGCGTAGCAGGTAGAGTAGGTGTCGTCGACTCCAAACCACAGAATTCCTCCAATAGGATCGGGTAACCAGCTGCGGCATTGCGCAACAAATGAAAATCCGGTTTGCTGTGTTGAAATCGCACGTTCGTTACAGTATTCAACCGAATCAACTTCCCATGTTAACCCACGCCAGCGGTAGGGTAGCCCATAAGGTCCGGCTCCCATATCCTGGGTCATATCCAGTTCTGTGCCTTCAAAGTGGTCGCGCATCATGCCCATTACATCCTGAACACTCAGTTGTTTATCAGGTTTTACCCATAAAGGTAACCGATTGGTTGTATAACTATTTTCGCCACCTTTCTTTACAATTCCTTTGGCATACTCGGTGTATTTGTCCATTCCGCTGGCAACTTTATTAAAACCAGCCCAAACGCGGGCATCGCAAAAACGGGCTGCACCAAAATCAACCGGTGCATATACGTCCGAAAAACTAAAATCTTTATTGGTACCGGTAAACCAGCCTTTTTCGCGGGCAAAGGAAATTACATCTTTGGAGTACAGACAGTTTTTTGAATCGTTTAAAGGGAAAGTTGTAATGCGGGCCTGATTCGCGTGTCCGCTAATATAACCGTCGGGAATACGCATGGCCACCCAAACGGCTCCTTTTTCGCCTTTTCCTTTACCTATCATCTCCAAAATCCAAACTTCTTCAGCATCAGCAATCGAAAACGATTCGCCCGAACTGTAGTAACCATACTCTTCAACAAGACCGGTCATCACCTCAATGGCTTCCCGGGCAGTTTTGGCACGTTGCAGTGTTACGTATATCAAGCTGCCGTAATCCATAATAGCTCCTGGTTGGCTCGATAATTCGCTGCGGCCGCCAAAGGTGGTTTCCGCAATGGCCAGTTGAAACTCATTCATATTGCCAATTACGCTATAGGTATGTGCCGGTTGAGGAATCTCTCCAAGATAAATGCCGGTATCCCACTCGTAAATTTTTCTCATGGCACCTTCGGGGTAATCGGCTGCCGGTTGGTGATACAACTCGCCGTAAAGCACATGCGAGTCAGCCGCGTAAGAGATCATTGTTGACCCGTCGATAGAAGCGCCTTTTGAAATTAAAAAATTGGTACAAGCATTTGAAATTTGCTGATTAAATAGTATGAATGCCATTAGCAGCATTCCTGTAACAGTGATTTTCTTCATTGTATTCTGTTTTATTTCTATCAAAATGGCAAAGATAATTAAATGATAAAACTGCCTCATGATTTTTATTTCATTATGAAATAACAGAATAAGAGTGTGTTCGGTCTGCTTTTGGGCTACTTTATAAACACTCCTTTATGCGATTGAATACGGCTTCGATGTCATTATCCAGACCAACAGAAAATCGTACCAGGCCATCCGATAATCCCATTTCTTTTTGAACTTCTGCCGGAATCTCTGACGATGTGCTGTGTCCCGAGCAGCTAAACAAGGTACGAAAATACCCCAACGAAACGGCCAGGTAGCCAATATTGGCCTGTTGCATTTTAAACATTACTTCGTTGGCGCGTTTTTCAGTACCAAGATCAATCGAAAGCATTCCGCCATAGCCGTAATCTTTGTTCATCAAGCGAGTGTGTAGCTCATGCTGTGGATGGTTGGGAAGACCTGTGTATTTTATCGGTACACCTTGTTCTTTGAGTTTTTGGGCAAGGAATAATGCATTTTTGCTGTGTTGTTTCATGCGCAAATGCAGGGTGTGCAAATTCTTAAGAATGCTCGATGATCGTAACGGATCGAGAACAGGACCAAGCAACATGGCAGTGCCGTCGTTAACATTTGATAGCTGACCAATAAATTCATTCGAACCGCAAATTGCACCGGCAACACAGTCGTTTTTTCCATTTATAAATTTCGTCATGCTATAAACCACAAAATCGGCTCCCAGCTGAGCCGGAGAGAAAATCATTGGGGTAAATGTATTGTCTACCATTAGTTTGGCATTGTGTTCATGTGCAATTTTTGCCAGCTCAGGAATATCAGAAACCTGTAAAAGCGGATTGGTAACGGTTTCGGTGTAGATAACTTTAGTATTGGGACGCATCGCTTTTTTTACCTGTTCGTGGTCGGTAATGTCAACAAACGAAACTTCAATATTGTATTTCGGAAGCCAGTTTTTAAGAAACGCATAGGTGCCGCCATAAGTAGTTACACTTGTTATTATGTGGTCGCCCGAGTGGCAAAGTTGCAGTATGGAACAGGTAATGGCAGCCATGCCGGATGATGTTATCCACGCCGATTCTGTTCCTTCCATTGCAGCCAGTGCATCGGCAAGGAATTTATTACTCGGGTTCCAGTGGCGCGAGTACAAAAAACAACCTTCCAAGTGGCCAAGAAAGGTTTCTTCCATGGTTTCGCCTTCCAGAAAAGTATAGGTTGAAGAATCGGTTATAGATGGATTTACACCACCAAATTCGCCAAATTGCTGAATATCGAAAATTCTTTTTGCAGGATCTGAGTTCATGTTCAAGTATTTAAGTTTGAGGGCAAGTTAGAGGGAATGAAAATACGAGAGAATGATTTTTGTCTGCAAATGAATCTTCCCTGTTGTAAGAATATTTAAATATTGTGATAAAGCCAGGTTAGGGCAAAAAGATCACACCGCCGCAACTGTTTTTTCGCGCCCCGGTTACCGATGCCAGGCAGTTTATCTGTTCTTTCAAACGAAGTACGCCCATAAAAGCAAACACGATGGCTTCTTTATAATCGATCAAATCCGGTTCGGGTAGCACGATTTTAGTTGTAGTTAAAGCCTGCATTCGTTCAATTAAAAAGGAGTTGAATGCACCACCGCCGGTTACCAGCATTTTCCCTTCGCCCGACAAATCTTTTGTTATTTGCACAGCAATGTGCTCGTAAAAGGTGCGCATCTTATCGTGTGTATTCAACTCTAATTCATTAAGAATGGGGAGAACATCAGATTCGATCCATTCTCGCCCCAGCGACTTTGGAGGCTTCTGGTGGTAGTAGGAGAGTGCATTCAATTTCTTTAGCAGCGATTCACTAACTTTTCCTTTCCGTCCCAGGTCGCCGTTTTTATCATAGGGCAAACCAAATTCTTCCGCCAGAGGATTTAGAACAATGTTTACCGGGCAGTTATCAAAAGCTAAACGAACGCCTTTTTCATCGTATGAAATATTGGCAAAACCACCCAGGTTGAGGCAGTAATCGTATTCCGAAAAAAGCAGGCTATCGCCAATGGGGACAAGCGGTGCTCCCTGACCACCCAATACAACATCGCCGGTTCTGAAATCGCAAATTGTAAGACAATTGCTTTTTGCTATAAGATGCGCTCCACTGCCAATTTGTAGTGTGAATCCATTCTCGGGTTGATGAAAAACCGTGTGGCCGTGTGAAGCAATTAAATCGGTAGCGAACTTTGTTTTTTCTATAAATTGACGGGCTTGTTCGCCCAGGAATGTCCCGTATTCTGCATTTAGTCGTGTAAGTTCTATTCCCGAAAGTGTATGTGCTGTTTCAAGACGCTTTTTCCACTCTGTAGTGTACGAAATGGTCTCGGCTTCCTGTAATTTGAACGACCATTTTTTATTGTCTTCTGAAAATACAATAGCCGCAATGTCTAATCCGTCAAGCGAGGTGCCCGACATCATTCCAATGGCCTCAATCGTATTTTTGCTTTCATCGGAATTTTTCATTTTTCCACAATTTTTATCACTTCCAAAAGTGTGTTTCATAAACGGCATTGTTATTCCGATAATCGGAAATTATTAATTTGAAGGTATGGTTTTTCCCCAGTTCAAATCGTTCCTTATCGAAATAATGCGTTATTGTTGCTGTTCTTGGATCGTATTCAAAAAGGGCCCACTTGCCATCGAGCAACCCTTCAATGGTTTTTATGCCCGCAAGATCATCGTTAATTTTAAAACGAATTCGGCTCGATTCCGTTTGTTTATTGTCTGCAATACTTAATGGTGTTATTTTCGGTGGAATCGTGTCGACCG
The DNA here is from genome assembly GCF_963677155.1 of uncultured Draconibacterium sp. Taxonomy (NCBI): domain Bacteria; kingdom Pseudomonadati; phylum Bacteroidota; class Bacteroidia; order Marinilabiliales; family Prolixibacteraceae; genus Draconibacterium; species uncultured Draconibacterium sp. The sequence continues at coordinate 4,827,835 of NZ_OY781884.1, forward strand.
TAACCGCATAAACGCCCAGATTGCGCGTCTCTGTTGTTACCCATCCATTTGCGTAACGGCCACCGGCAGCACTGAATTCGCCAGTTTCCGGGTCTACGTAGGCCATAATAACTTTCGATTCGAGAGGCTTTGGAAGATGATTGGTGCGAATAGCAATTGTTGCATTTTTATGTAAGGGAACGGTATTCTTGTAAAAGAAATGATAATCGGAGTAAAAATCTTCAGGGGCCTTTTTTGTGTGGTATTCAAAACGAAAATCAGTGTATAAGCAACCTGCAGGAATTTCGATCCGTGCAGAGTCGTTCTGAAATCGATTAAAACGATTATAAGCAAAAAGTTCTCCGTTTGCAGAGTCGGCTTTTACAGATGCTTTCTTGCCCACAATGTTAAAGTCTATCAATGATGCATTACCATACGAGTCTTGCAGTTCAATTGCAATCTTACCGTTTTGCCCGTTCTTCGGTATAATGTGTCCTTCTGAGCAGTTATGCGTGTAAATGGGAAGTTTGTTGCCCGGATCAAGCCATGTTTTTACGTAACGGCGTTTTGCTGTTTTATATTGGCTGTAAACAATATGGCTGTTGATAAAACGCGTATCGCTAAATGAAAAACGGTTAAGTGTAAACGAGAATTGATCTTCGTTGTTAAACGACATGCGCAGCAAGTTTATCCCGCACTTGTTGTAGGTATCGTTAAAATAATCGTTGGCTTGTATGGCAACGCCAATTTCTCCCCAAACCGGAATGGTCGGATTGTTTTTTAAGTGGTATTTACCATCGTAGAAAACCACCTGATAACTTTTTGGCGTGTGCGAATAAGCCACATGCGAACTGTCGGTGAGCGGAACCAATAACACCGAAAATATTTTTGGGGCAATATCATCTTTCACTGGAAAGCCAAAATCTAAAGGATTTATCGGCTCTTCGGTTTCGGTGTCCCGAATTTCGAAATGCAGATGTGGTCCGCCAGAACTTCCGCTGTTTCCGCTTTTGGCTATTTCCTGATCCTGTTTTACCGGGAAAAGATAGGCTGGAACGGAGAGGTCTACCCGAAAAGACTGCTGTTCGTATTGCTGACCTTTTACATACTTCGCTATTTCAGGACTAAAAGCTTTTAAATGTCCGTAAACCGATGTGGTACCATTGGGATGATTGATATACAAAGCATTGCCGTAACCTGTTGGGGAAACCGCAATACGCGACACATATCCATAGGCAACAGCATAAACCGGCAAACCTGTTGTTCCCTGGGTTTTTATGTCGATTCCCGAGTGAAAATGATTGCTGCGCAACTCGGCAAAACTTCCGCTAAGCAGCAACGGTATTTTAACAGGATCGGTATAATAACGCTGTTGCGCCATTCCAAACAAGGCGAAAAAAAGAAAAAGGTGTGTAAAAAATGTTCTCATCGTTGTTTAATCTGTATAATCATCTCCACAAAGCAAACAGTTTTTCGGCGACATCGTTTCGTTCCCATTTTCGGAATTCAAAAATGGACTCAACTAAGTCGGGATTAACCCAGACAACATATCTATTGCTCGAATCAAATGAATTACCCGGATTAATTGGAGGCACCAAATTTAATCAAATTATAACGGCTGCAAGTCTTGTTTTTAACTTTATGTTCTTGTCCTCATTCTTCTTCGACAAACAACTAACATAGGTTTGTTAGCATAAAAAGAATGCAATCGATTTGATTTCCTTTTACAATAAGGAAAAAAAGTTAACTTTGTTCGCGAAATGCAGCTAAAATGACCGAAGAGGATCACTTGCTACTTAATGATTTAAAGCGCAATACACAGCAACTGTTCGAAAAATACAACGAATTGGAACAGAAAAATAAAATGCTGAGTGAACAGGTAGAGAACCTGAAGCAGGAAATTGAATTAATGGAGCATGAAAAGATTGAATTAGGTCGGAGTTACGAGCAACTGAAAATAGCCAACCGGATTTTATCAGAACGAGATGAAACCGGTGAAGCTAAACAGAGAATTGACTTTTTGATACGGGAGATTGATAAATGTATCGCATTACTAAACCGGTAATGTTTTGAAAGATAAAGACTTTAGAATACATATTAAGATTGATGGACGGGTTTACCCTCTAAACATCAATCGCGACGAAGAAGAGAGATACAGAAAAGCTGCAAAGATTGTTGAAGAAACGATTTCGTCATTTCGGAAAATGTTTCAGGATAACGACAATCAGGATATTTTGGCAATGACCGCATTTCAGGTAGCACTGCGTTACACCGAAGAGCAACAAAGCCGGGATTACTCTCAATTCGTTGATGATATAAAGGATATAAAGGATGATATTTCTGATTTTCTTAAGGAAAAGGAAGAGAAATAAAATCTGAATACATAAATAATCAAAGCCCGTATTAGGCCGGTTCTAACGAGAACTAGGTTTATTACGGGTTTTTTAGTAACTAATTATTTGAAATATGGATATAATAATAGGAGTAGCCGCAGGGTTTATTGTGGGAGGCGCTTTAGCTTATCTGGTGTGGGATAAGGCCCTGAAGGCGAAAAAGAATCGGATTATCGGCGAAGGAAAATCCGAGGCCGAAGTGATTAAAAAAGATAAAATATTGCAGGCTAAAGAAAAGTTTCTGCAGTTAAAATCGGAACACGAAAAGTACATTAATGAGAAAAATTCGCAGTTAGCGAAGGAGGAGAACAAGTACAAACAACGTGAGACAACTTTAAATCAACGTCGCGATGAGTTAAATCGCAAAACAAAAGAATTTGAAAATACACGCCGTGAAGTTGAAGTCATTCGCGAGAATTTGAATACACAACTACAGCGTGTCGAACATAAAAGCGAAGAGCTTGATAAAGTGCACAGACAGCACCTTGAAAAACTGGAGCAGATTTCAGGACTTTCGGCTGATGATGCAAAAGAGCAGTTGGTAGAATCGTTACAGGAAGAAGCCAAAACTGAAGCTGTTGCATACATTAATGAAATAATGGAAGAGGCGAAACAAACGGCCAATAAAGAAGCTAAAAAGATCGTTGTAAAATCGATTCAACGTGTGGCTACCGAAACGGCTATTGAAAACGCTGTTACTATTTTCCATATTGAAAGTGACGAAATTAAAGGACGAATTATTGGTCGTGAAGGCCGAAATATTCGTGCGCTTGAAGCTGCTACCGGTGTTGAAATTGTTGTTGACGATACACCGGAAGCCATTGTGCTTTCAGCTTTCGATCCGGTACGTCGCGAGATTGCCCGCCTGGCTTTGCACCAGTTGGTAACCGATGGACGTATTCACCCTGCCCGTATTGAAGAAGTAGTGCAGAAAGTGAAAAAACAAGTGGATGAAGAAGTTATTGAAACCGGTAAACGTACTGCTATCGACCTAGGAATTCATGGTTTACATCCTGAGCTGATTCGTTTGGTAGGTAAAATGAAATACCGTTCGTCGTACGGACAAAACCTGTTGCAACACTCGCGCGAGGTAGCGAACCTTTGTGCAACAATGGCATCGGAGCTCGGATTAAATCCTAAAAAGGCAAAACGCGCCGGACTGTTGCACGATATTGGTAAAGTGCCGGATGACGAGCCGGAATTGCCACACGCAGTACTGGGTATGAAACTGGCCGAGAGATACAAAGAAAAACCGGATATTTGCAATGCAATTGGTGCTCACCACGACGAAGTAGAAATGCAATCGTTATTTGCACCAATCGTTCAGGTTTGTGATGCTATTTCTGGCGCTCGTCCTGGTGCTCGTCGCGAGGTGGTTGAGTCGTATATTAAACGATTGAAAGACCTTGAAGATCTGGCGCTCTCTTATCCTGGTGTACTGAAAACATACGCAATTCAGGCGGGTAGAGAATTACGTGTAATTGTTGGTTCTGAGAAATTAACTGATCAGGATACCGAACAACTTTCATACGATATTTCGAAACGTATTCAGGATGAAATGACTTATCCGGGGCAAATTAAAATTACTGTAATCAGGGAAACCCGTGCAGTAAGTTACGCAAAGTAAGAAGTACAAACAGATATAAAAAAAAACTTCGGCCAAACGGCCGAAGTTTTTTTATGCTACAAATTTTGCCACGAGTGTCATGTCAAGTGCCAAGTATCGGGCACGTCATTCCGAACTTGTTTCGGAATCTAATGTTCATCGAAAGATGCTGAAATAAATTCAACATGACGAACACAAGAGGCATGCTTGACTTTACACTAAAACAAGCTAAGCAGCTGCTTTATCTTTCTTTCCTTTTCCGTAAATCCAACAGAATTGTATGCTTCAAGCATCGACTCTACCAAACGTTGTATAAACAATACATCCGGTTTGGGTTCGGCATACTTTTCAATGGGCTGATAATCATTTCTTTTTAAGTGGTAGTCGATTTCTTTACGGCTGGTAATGGCTCCTTTGTTCGATGGATTAATGTAAAATAATACCTCCGTATCCCGAGTCGAACCATGTACTTTTTGTGCTAGTTCAGCATCAACAATAGCTACTAGCGGGTTTTTAGGGAAATCAACCAAATATGCCGGAAGCTCGATGGCGCGTGCAATAATTGTATAAAAAATACTCATCGAAACCGGATTGCCACGTTTGGTGTCCAGTACCTGGTTTAAAAAGCAATTTTGTGGCGAATTGGGATTACTCAGATTCACTGAATAACCATTCAAGTTAAAAATGAAGTGGTTTAAAATGGTTGTTTTTTCAAGCAAAGTCAGCGAGTTATTCAACTCCAGCCAGATTGACTTTCGCAGGTTCTCGATTTTTAAGGTCAGGTTTAAGGGATTCAAATCAGGATACTGGAATTTATCTATCGCACAAAATCCTTCAAAAAGATCCTGCGTTCCCAGCGTTTGATTGATCCAGTTTTTTAGCCCGCCAAGAGTTCTTTTAAACTGAAGGCTTTGAATGATATTTTCAATACGATTCTGACTGTTCTCATCAAAGCTTTGTTCCCACTTTTTCTCTAATGCTGGAATAATTGCTTCATCTTCTTTTAATAATTCCTGTTCAACCATTTGAAATACAGTTGTGTCGGGATCATCTAAAAGTGTCACAAGTGCATTAAATCTTTCTTGTTCCATGCCTAGTTGCTTAAATTATCGAGTACCGCTTTTATCAGTTTTTTCATCTCGTCGCGGTAGTTTTCGTTGGCGGTAAGCGTTACGCGGTTAGCTATAATTAAACAAACTGTAAGCGCGTTGTGGCCCATTAATTTCGACAAACCATAAATGGCCGAACTCTCCATTTCGAAATTGGTTATCCACAAATCTTTGTACGAAAAGGTTTCAACCAATTCGTTCAATTGAGGAAAAGCCAAAGGCAAGCGCAACTCCCGCCCTTGTGGAGCATAAAAGCCCGGCGCCGAAATGGTAACACCTTTATTAAACTGTTTATCCGAAAATTTGTCCAGTAAACTTTGTCCGGCATCAACGGTATATGGTGCTGCCAGCGAATCGCTCCATTGGGTATGATTTCGAAATGCTGCTTCAAACTCCATATCGGAAACCTGCTCGCGGTTGGCATAATAATTTAGCAAACCATCAAAGCCAATCGATTTCTCTGAAACCACAAAGCTGTTTACAGGAAGATCGGTTTGCAATCCTCCCGAAGTGCCAATACGTACAATATCAAGCGAACTCAGCTCTTTTTTCACGCTTCGGGTTTCCAGGTCGATATTTACCAATGCATCTAATTCGTTTAATACAATATCTATATTGTCGGTGCCAATTCCGGTTGAAATAACGGAGATTTTCGTTTGCTTATAAAAACCGGTAACCGTTTTAAATTCACGATTTTGAACCGAAAATTCGATTTTGTCGAAAAAACCGGCAATGGTATCAACGCGGGCAGGATCGCCAACAAGAATAATTTGTCGACCAATGTTTTCCGGTTTCAGGTGTAAATGGAATATACTTCCATCGTTATTCAAAATTAATTCTGAGTGTTTAATCATAGTGTGCTTTTATTATCTGATCAAATCTATTTAAAATAACACGGAACACCAATGGTAGCGGCGAAAACATATAAACAGCTAAGAGCAAAGCTTTTGTTTTTATTCTGTGATTTTGTTAAAAACATTACATATGTTAAGCAGGAAGGCTGATATTTGCAGAATTCCCCAGAATATTACGTTTTTATACTAAAAAAAACATTAAATTTTTATTTTTGATATAAATACTAATCTAAGAGTAAACCAGATGTCATTTAAAATTTTTTCATTTCAGCTTACAGGTAAGATAAAGTCGGTTGAGGTAATCGAAAAAAAGCGCAAGCAATTAGCCGACGATTACGCTGAGTTTTTAAAAACGGAAAGTTCAGATGAGCTAAAAACGTTTTTAGAGTTGGAAAAATATGTTACTTCCAGTGAATTTACCTCTAAAAAGAAGGAGATTGAAGGACAATCGTTTAAAGGAAGCGAAGAGGAAAAGCAATTAAAGGAATTTCAGCGTTTGCAAAAGGCTGCACGCATAAAGAATTATTTTAAGATAGAAGGTTCAGCTGATCTGGTTCGGTACGAGAAAGAAAAGGAATCGCAAAAGCTTACAGACTTTTATGCGCTTGAAGAATATGTGAAAGACGGTGATTTAGAGAAGGATAAAAAGGAAATTAAGGGACAGGTTTTTAAAGGATCGGCAGAAGAGAAGCATCTAAAGGAATTGGCAAAACTTGAAAAGTCGGCCGGAATAAAAGCATATATTCAGCTTGAGGGATCGGAGAAACTGAAAAAACACAAGGCATTTGAAGCTTCGGAAAAATTAAAACAATATAAGGAGTTAAAAACGGCTGCGGTTAACGATAGCGAAAAAAAGAAAGAGTTTAACCGTTTGAACAAGGATACCGAAATTGTAAACTATTTCAAGTTCGAGAAATCGAAAAATCTGAAGTTGTATCATGAAATAAGCGGAAGTCATAACCTGGTTCGCTACAAGGAATTAAAAGAACAGGTAAACACCGAAGAATTTAAAAAGAAGGTTGCCTTTTTAAAAGACAAGAAGAAGTTTGAAAAAAGTGAAGCCTACAAAAAATATACTGATTATAAGAAACTTGCCAGTGATCCTGTAGTAACATTTGTGTTGAAATTCGAAAAATCGAAACTCTATAATAATTATCTCGACGTAAAAGAATCGTATGATTTAAAACGTTTTAACGAACTGAAGGAGTTGATAGAATCGGAAGAATACAAAAAGAAAAAAGCGTGGTTGGAAGACAAAAAACGCTGGGAAAAAACAGAAGATGCTCAGAAATTAAAACAATACGAAACCGATAAGAAGAAGCCTGAATTTGTAAAATATTTCAAATATAAAGACAGAAGCGATTTTGACTTTTTCAAAAACTGGGATGTTGTATTTGAGGACTCCTTTCGCGACAAAAAACTGAATGACTCTAAGTGGATGACAAGCTCGCTAGCGGCTTCAAAAACATTGGGGCAAAATTATGCATTGCCTGGCGATTTAAGTGTTTTCACTGATGGCGCCAATATACAAACAGGCAATAAACTTAGTATTTTGGTTAAAAGAGAACACAAAGATGGTATGGTTTGGCAAATGCCTGGTGGCTTCGTTCCGGCTGGTTTCGAGTACACCTCGGGTATAATTAGTTCGGGCGAAAATTTCCAACTTGAGGACGGAATTGTTGAGGCAAAAATTTATTTTAACCCGGTAAAGCAGGTGGCCAGTTCATTTTTCCTTGCCAATGGCAGCAACGTTCCGCGTGTAAATTTGGTTGAAATGGGGGCAAAAAATATACTGGGAATATACACCATGAACGGAAGTGGAAAAATAGCTTCGGAGGGATTGGAGATCAATAATCTGAAAAAAGGAGCGTATATTTTTACACTCGAAAAATCGGGAGCAACTTTTACCTGGAAGATTAATGACCAGGAAGTTTTGCAGCTGAACAACAACGATTTAAATAAACCTTTGGAGTTAAGTGCTTCAAGTCTTGTTATTGGTAAATTACCCGGATCATCAGTTAATTTTGAAGTTGAATGGGTTAAATGTTATCGTAAAAAATGACACTGAAAGAATGTAATGTAAATTGGATGGACGGATTTGGTGGAGCAATTACTGTTTGCGATACTGAAGGTATTATTGTTTATATGAACGATTTTGCCATTCGGCAGTTTGAAAAGTATGGCGGCGAAAAATTGCTGGGAACAAATCTGTTGGATTGTCATTCCGAACCATCAAAAAACAAACTTCGCGAAATGCTGGCTACACCCACTGAGAATACTTACACTACTGAAAAGAATGGGGTGAAAAAGGTAATTACCCAAAAACCGTGGATAGAAAACGGGAATTTCTGTGGGGTAGTGGAGTTGTCGTTTGAGCTTCCTTCAGATATCGAAAATCAGATTCGTAGTTAAGTTGCTTCCTAATCTACAAACCTCGTTTGTTGAATAAGATATATCCAAAATTAAGGGTAACGTAAAGGTTGGTATTATTTTTTTCGTAATAATTAAACGAAAGACTCACTGGTCCAATTCCGGTTTGATAAACCAACGCTGCCAGCCCCTGTACATAATAATTATCGATAAAATCATCGCTTTTTGCTACTGTAAGGTCTGGTTGTTCCTGCTCTTCATGAATAGGGCAGAATCCATAACCTTCAACACGAAGATGCACATCGGGCGAGAATTTAAATATCGCTTTTAAGCCTCCAGCCAGAAAATTATTCGAGTTAAATTCGTTAATAAACAGCGATTTACTGTGTGGTGTTGGTGTAAATCCCTGAGCTGACAGTTTTGTGGCCCGGTACGTTTGAAACAATTTTTTTGTACTTAAAAATGATTCGAGGTGAGTACCCAATACAAATCGTTTGCCCAACGAAAAATAGCGTAATGAGTGGGCGTGAAGCTCAAAATATTTGTGGTTGTTATATTGTGTACGCGAATTTATAATATTTCCGGCTTTGTATTTCTCTTCGCCAATAACAAATCTGCCATCAATTCCCCGGTGAGCCCCTTCTGTTGCATATTGTTTGTAGTTCAGTGAGTTATTTTCGAAAGCCAATTTTGAAACAAATGCATTGAATTTCGAGTTGTTGGGCATTTTCCCTTCTTCTGATTCATCGCTCTGATAAAAATCATTACTGGCAGAAGAATAGGCAACACCCGCATAAATTTTACTATGTAAGCCTAGCGGAAGTCCTGTTTCGATTTTGAAGCTGGTTTCGTCTTTTATAATATACGGCGAGCGAACATCTTCGAAAATCAGTTCTGTGCTCGACGAAAAATAATCCCACCGGTTAAAAGTTAAATACGACTCAAGGTAGAAAGGCAGCGCTGTTGGATAATCAATTCGGCCACCCAATTTAAATGAACTGTAAAAACGACCAAAATAGATGTTTGAATGCAGCGAGTACGCTCTGCTGTTGTAACTTCTGAAGTTAATCGCCGCAAAACCCTGGTTAATGGGTTTACTGGAAATATTACCGCCAATACTCAAATCCAGGCGTTTTTCGGGTTCTACTTTTAAATGCAGATCAAAATAACCCGTACTGTGATTGTAGCGCGTAATGGGTTGTATTGATTTCAGTTGTTCATCGGCCACCAATTTAAAATATTCGGTTTTTAAGGTTGGTAAGGATACAATATTATTTCGGTGTTTAATACTTTGAATGATAAACTGGCGTTGCATGGGGTCGCTTACGCCTTCAACCTGAATGTTTTGAAAATTTAACTCCGGCTTTCTTGCATTAAAACTGTCGCGTTTTGCCTGAACTACTTCCTTCGGAACACGACGTTTAATCAGTTGTTTTATGCTATCTATTTTGGCTCGGGTTGTTTGTTCTCCACGTGCCAGAACAGTATCAATTTTATTAAAATCGAGCAAGCCAACATTGTCAAATTTTGTTTCCAGCAAAATGCCATCTGATGGTTTGATTTCAAAATTAGTTGGACGCATAACCATGTTCGAAATTTGCCGCATAACATCATCGGCATCGGCGGCTCTTGCATCATCAGCAACCTTATGGCCAATAATTATATCCGGGTTAAAAATTTCTTTCATGTGGTCGGTAGGAAAGTTATTTAGCAAACCTCCGTCGAACAATAATTTACCATCAATTTCAATAGGTTTAAAATAAAGTGGAACGGTCATTGATGCCCGCATCGCATTTCCCAAATCACCATTGCGTAAAACCAGCGGCTTACTATTGTTTACATCGGCGGCAATACAAAAATAGGGCACCATCAACTGATTGAAATCATAATTACAGGCCGCACTGGTTGCAGCTGTTAATTCCATAAATGCAAAATCCATTTGTTCGCCGGGAATAATATTGGTTGGGGGCAGTATTTTTACTTTTTCATCTTTTTTAGCCACGCGCAGTTGTATCCAGGTTGGATCGTCTTCCTGGCGCTTAAAATAATAGCGGTATTCGCGTTGTATTTTTCCGGTCGACCAGAAATAAAAATCGTCCGACTTAAAAAGCTCTTCCATTTCGTCGGCAGAATATCCGGCAGCATAAAGCCCCCCAACAATTGCTCCTATTGAAGTTCCTGCTATATAGTCGATTGGAATATTGTTTTCTTCCAAAACCCGTATCACGCCAATGTGTGCCATGCCTTTGGCACCACCACCACTGAGCACAAGCCCAACCGTCTGAGCATTGCTTTGCACAATAGAAAAAGTAAATAGCAGGATAACGAGTAGAGATTTATTCATAGGGTCAATTGTTTTCTGAACGCGATCAAAATTACGAAAAACGGGAGTATGTTAAATGTACTTATTCTAAAATCTTATTAAAAACTGATTAAATTCAGTTGTATTCTCTAATACAGACAAAGAACTGTATGTGTAGGTTGCTTTCATGTAGCATAGTTTCTTAACCATTACTTTTTTGATAGTTTTGTTAAGAAGAATTTTTAATTTATAGTTCAGGGTAAAATGAGGGTGAAGTGTTTTGGAGATACAAATAGCAACTGGCTTTAATTGAAATTGAGGAGTGAAACGATTAATCATCATATTTATACTTGCTTTGCTAAGTTTTTTGGGGAATGCACAGCTGGTAACCGAACCTGAGTTTAGTTGGGGAAACTGCCATTACTACAATGCCAATGTAGGAGATACTATTCTGTTTAATGGGATTGATGTGGTTTTGCTCGGCATAAAAAATCACTACAACAAACTGAGTATTGATAATGATACCATTGAACTAAAGGTAAGCCGGCGCAGCTTACCATCAAGTTTAAATTTAGTGCGTGTTTTTGTGGCAGATAACCAAAATGTAAGAAAACTGGTATCCAATAAAGCGGCGCACGGATTATTAAAAAAGGATGCACTGATTTGTTTATCGGACAACCAAAGTCTGATGTTGGCTCCTAATTCCTTTAGTTTTCCGGTAAGTTATAACGATGGTTTTAACTGGAGTATGAACGAAGATAATCACATGTTTTCGTATATGGCGAAAGGATGTAGCTCCGTTGAATCCCCTAAATCGAACGAGGGAATTGGAATTGCTTTAACTGATGCCCGTGGCATTGAAAAACACTGGTTACTGGCCATCGAAAATAGCACAGTAATTTGGGTTGATGAACAAAAGAAAAATCGCAATAGCAAAGAGGCGTGTGTTCTTTTGCAGAGCAACTCCAATCCTTCAATTTTCTATGTGTACGATCATTTATACGCAAACAATATTCAGGTAAAGGAAGGACAGAAAGTGAGAATGGGAGAGCTTTTAGGAACTGTTTTGGGAGACGAAAAATGGGGCTATTTGCAGCTGGCAGTAGTTAAAAGCGATACCATTCCTGATTACGAAAACCGATATGCCAATTGTGTAAATTTTTTCCCACAGCTTTACGAATTGTATTTTAAAAACACCTTTAACTATACGAAATCCTTTACACGTGGGAAAGTGGAATTTGCACAATCACCACAAAGTAATGGAAACAGAAAGAACCTGCTGGCTTTTGAAGAATATACAGGAATGGGCTGGGATTTGGGAACCTGGAATACTGCCGATAAGGTAATGTTCTGTACGAATAGAGAACAAGGGAATGCCCGGTTAAAGAAAATATTGTTCGGGAACTCTTACGCGGAATGTCGTAATCCTCATGATTATTTTGAATATGAAATTAATGTGCGAAACGGAGTTTATCGTGCTCGGGCACAGGTGGGAGATGTGGAACAGGCTTCGTGGCAAAAAATAGAATACGAAGGTGTTGAGGCTGCTACTTACGATTTGGCCGCAGGCGAGCAAAAATGGACATCGGAAAAAGTGGTAAAAGTTACAGATCGCAAATTGACCGTTCGTATTTATGTTGATCCAACTAACCAGAAAGTTGCCGGAATTAGCGAAATTGTTTTTCAGCAAGCTTATTAAAAATGGAAAATCATTCCTGTTTTTAACTGCTCTGTTTTAAAAGTTGAATGAAATAATGCCAGTGCCGGAAGTGCTGTACAGTGTGATGGCAAAAGCTTCTCAGCCTTATTTTGCCTGAAATATTCTATGGTTTTTAAGGTTTGTTTGTCTTGTCTTTTCAAATGAAAACCGCCAATTACAGCTTTTATTTTATCAACTCCGGTAACTTTTTTGGCGTGTTCACAAATGTTACAAATACCTGAATGCGAGCAGCCGGTAATCACTATCAGTTCATTATTTACAATTGCAGCTAAAGCCGAATCGTCAGGTATAAAATCATCGGACCCATCAGCAAATTCAAAGCTTGTCGACTGGCTTTCAAAATCAGTATTTCTTGGAATTTCTCCTAAAAAGAACAGGTTATCTGTAAGTTGAACTGAGTTTTTGCTTTCCTTTAATGTAAACTGTTTTTCAATTTCGCTTCTGGTTAAATCCAATCCAACGGTAGTATGAACTGCTTTTCTGTATCGTTGGGAAAAACTGGCCGGATGAGTGACCAGTATCTTGTCTTTCAGGTGTTTTAAACCATTTCCATGGTCCCAATGTCCATGGCTTAAAACAACGGTTTTCACCTCTTTTTCAATGTTGTTTTTTAGTTTAGCTGCATTCTTTAGAAATACATCAGAATGACCAGCATCGAATAAAATCTTTTCGTTGTCGATTTCAACGAGGTAGGAGAGTCCGTGCTCTGCCATAAATTGCCCGCCGGCAGTATTATCTGTTAAAATAGAGATTGTTAGCATATTTAATTAGTCGAATTGTCGCATATCCATTCCCAAATGGATTTTAAATTTAAACTAATTGGATGATTCGGAGCATATTCTACCAACGATTTTTCGTGTAACATACACTCAACAAATAGTTCCGAAAAAGGGACTTTTCCAACAAGCGGAATATTGTTGTCGATTAAGTAGTGTTCTACAGTTGCCGTAAACTCAGTATTTATGTCGTACTTATTAATGATGGCATAAATGGGAACGTTAAACGAATTAACCAATTCCACGAGCCGTTTAGCATCGTGCAATCCAGAAACAGTTGGTTCTATCACCAGCAGAACTGCATTTGTTCCGGTTATAGATGAAATCGCAGTGCAGCCAATTCCCGGAGGGCCATCGTTTATTATAAATTGTGCTTTATTTTCTCTGGCCAGATCTTGCGCTTTTTCCCTTATTCGTGTTACCAGTTTTCCTGAATTTTCTTCGCCCGGGCCCATTTTTGCATGTACCATCGCTCCAAAACGAGTGGTTGAAACAAACCACTCGTTATTCAAGTTTTGGGTGGTTTGAATGGCGCCGACCGGACAAAGTCGCTCGCATAAACGACATCCTTCGCACTGATAGGGATTGATTTCTGGGGAACCATCACTATTAGTGAAAATGGCTTCAAAACGGCATGATTCCTGACAGGTACCACAGTTGGTACACTCTTCCTGATTGATAAAAGCCAATGAACCGCTATCGAATGGATGCGTTTCTTTTATCTCGGGCTTTAAAATTAGATGTAAATCGGCAGCATCAACATCGTTGTCGCAAAATACGGCGTTTGGCGCCAACGAAGCCAGTGCCGCCGCTATGCTCGTTTTTCCGGCTCCTCCTTTTCCGCTGAGTATGGTAATTTCTTTCATTTTAGTTGATTATTGTTGCCAATTTTCGAACGATAGATTGATAGGCTTTTTCTACCTCTTCAGGAATATTTTCAAACAAATTTCCCTGCGAATAATTTCCGGCATAAGCTTTTGAAAACGGTATCTTACCCAGCAACGTGATGTCGCTTTCTTCCAAAAAACGATAAATAGCGTCGTTCCCCAAACCGGCTTTGTTAACAATTACGCCAAATGGTTTATGTATTTCGTTGAGTAACTCAACGGTTATTTTTAAATCGTGCAGGCCAAACGGAGTTGGTTCGGTAACCAGAATGACGTAGTTGGCTGTTGCAACGGTTTCAACAACAGGACAACTTGTTCCGGGAGGTGCATCAAGCAAGGTAATTTGTTGGTTTGAATCAGCATGCTTTTTTACTTTTTTGATGAGAGCTGTTTGCATGGCAGAACCAATTTCGAGACGTCCTTCTGAAATTCCGGCACCAAAGGTTGTCTGGTAATCGGAAATGCTGCCTAAAGGATTTTGAATCTGTTTAAGCGCATCAAACGAACAAGCCTCGAAACAAGCACCGCACGAATGGCATAGCTCGTAATTTACTTCTGCAAATTCCAGTTTCTTAACGATGCTAATTGCATTGAATTCGCACCATTCAACACATTTTTTGCAGTAGGTACATTTTTCTTTATCAATTTCAGGAACGACGGTAAATACCTCTTTTTCTGTTTCTTTTTTCGCTTGAGAGAAGAAAAGTATGTCGTTAGGCTCTTCAACATCACAATCGATTAGTTGTACCTGATTGTTATATTTTTCAGATAAGAAATAGTACAGGTTAACAGAAACGGTTGTTTTGCCCGTACCACCTTTTCCACTTGCTATGGCAATTTGCATGACACATGATTTTAAAAAATTCCCCGGAGTGTTGCTCCGGGGAATACCGATTTAGTAGCTAACTCTGAGTGACTAAGAAAAACGACTCAGAAATGCGCTCTATTTTGGCGCAATTGTATTTTACGACGGTTGTGTTTAACTACTTTTATTTAATGATCGCAGTAATTGGCTGTAAATTCTATTGTTTCGTTGAGATAACCTTGTACCAATTCGCCTGCTGATAGTTGCGGTGCACCAACAAAAACATTTACATTGTTGTAATTGAAAATTTGAATGGCTTTATGGCCCATTCCTCCGGCCAATACATCGGTAACACCTTTTTCGGCTAACCATTTAGGCAACACTCCCGGCTCGTGAGGAGGAGGAGTTAACCGTTCTTCGTTTACAATTGTTGTATCTTCAACATCTAACAGTGCAAAGTACTTGCAGTGTCCGAAATGTCCGTCTAAAATCCCGCTTTCGTCAACAGGAACAGCAATTTTTTTATTCATGCTTATTTCAATTTGTTAATTTTCTAATCGGCCAAATCCCCGGGCACGACCTCTTCCTTTTCCGCGTCCGCAACCTGTTGGTACGCTTTCGTCGGTTTCTTGATTTCTAAATCTGAAACCTTTGCCACCTCGTCTTCCAAAGTTGGTAAACTGTTCTTCATTTAATGCATTGCTACATCTTCCTTGTTTTCTCCCGGTTTGGGCTCCTTGTCCCATCGGTCCGGTTTTGTTTAATCCTGGCATTTTCTAATTGTTTTCAATTTTCGAAATAATATCCTTCACATTCATCTCTTCCTCATGCAACTCAATCATTTGTATCTGAAACTTTTCGAGCATGTCTTTTGCTTTAGGTCCGAAGTGTCCTGAAATGATTTGGCTTGCGCCCAACTCGGCTGCCATCTCCGAAGATTTTGTGCCAGCTCCTCCATTCGTGTTTTTAAAGCTGTTTTCGATAAAATTGGTTGTACGGGTTTCTTTGTCGTAAACACAAAACCAGCCTGCACGACCAAATCGTAAATCAAATTTTGACTCAACGTTATCTCCTGATGATGTAATAATAGTTTTCATTTGTTTATGTAACTTATGTCCTTTACAAAGATATTGAATTATTGATTAAAAAACAAAAGTTTAAAAGAACAAATGGTCATTAATAATATTTGTTGAAATTTGAAATCACTAGATTTAGCAGAAGGTTTGTTGTTGAATGGGAAGTTATAAATTACAAAAAAATGAGATATTGTGCTTGATGCTGTATGTTAGGTGTTTTTTCTGACTTGATTGCCCAGAAATAAAGTAATTGAACCTGCAAATATTGCGAGTGCGCCAATAACTTTAACCACCACCAATGCTGAGGTGTAGGGCGATGAGATGAGTAATATACCCAGAATTATGGAGAAGACTCCACTCCAGAGCATGGAGCGTTCGCCGGTATGGTGCTTTTTAATTCGAATAGCCGTAATTACGTTACTAATTCCGTTTATGAGTGCAACAATGCCTAAAAACCACATTAAAAATGATGTTGTTAATACCGTACTTGAAAATGGTTTCATTACTACAATTATTCCGGCTATAACTGCAAGACTTCCGGTAACTAAGCCCCACCACCAATTTCTTCGAATTTTTCGTTGTTTAAAAGTGTTATAGAGGGTGACTACGCCATCGATTAACCAGTAAATACCTAAAATAAAAATAAGGGTTGTTAATGATGCTGAGGGAAATAGCAGTAATACCAGCCCGATAATTACAAGAACTGCACCACGGGTTATTATGAGTTTCCAAACGTTATTGGCCATGTCTTTATTTGTGTTGTTTGTCATATCAATACATTAATTGTGTTTGTGTGAGACTAAAGTTAGCAGAAATCCATTGAAAATACTAAAATTAACTGAAATAAGAAAAGGTTGCCTGTTACAGACAACCTTTCATATCACGCATTTTATTGCAGAGCTATTCTATTCCTGCCTTTTCCAGGAAAAACTCCAGGGGACAGAATTTTGTAATTGATGATTGAAACAAATTCAGTCCAACAAAACCTGCCAGGCCAAGCCAGTAAATATTAACGAATATGGCCAATAGAATGCTTGTCAACACAAATATTCCTGCAACTGCGCGTACTATTCTCTCTTTCATCGTATTCTATTTAATGTTATTAATTTTTAAATGCGATTAAACAAATTTGTCGATAGCCGATATATAGGCACTTATAGGGCTAATACCTTCGGCCTCCTCATTAAACTTTCTGATTCGTTCAAGGAGTTCATTTGCTTTGTCCCCTTCCAAAAAGGTAAAGGAAATGAAATAGCGATACGGATTTTTTGAAGACCCAAACCAGTTGGAAATATCCGAATTTCCATCAGCGCTTTCCATAAAACCATCAACCGGTAACTCGCTGTAAGAATTTATCTTAATGTCGCGAAAGATTTGCTCCAGCTCGTGATGATAAGCTTCGGCGCTTTGAATAATTACAAATTTCATTCGTTTATAGTTTTAATTATTAACGGTAACTCATGTAACTCGCATGATGTTGATTCATACGATTTTGTCAAATACAGCTTAAATACTCGTTTCATCGCTAAATTTCCTCCTCGTTAGTTGAGTTATTTTCAGTTTCAGTAGTTTCTGCAAATGGAGCTTCTTTTACCGGGTATTTTTTCTTCTCGGTCATGTAATAAATCAGCGGAACAATAATCAGTGTTAAAAATGTTGAAGCAATTGTTCCCCCCATAAGTGAGATTGCTAATCCCTGGAAAATTGGATCGAATAAGATCACTACAGCCCCAATTACAACTGTTCCGGCGGTAAGCAGGATAGGTGTAGTTCGAACTGCTCCGGCCTCTATAACCGCTTCTTTTAGCGGAGCTCCGTCCTTAAGCCGGAGATTTATAAAGTCGATGAGCAGTATGGAGTTTCGGACCATAATTCCCGCCAGCGCAATTAATCCGATCATTGATGTTGCTGTAAAGAAAGCACCCATCAGCCAGTGACCGATTAGAATTCCAACCAAGGAAAGCGGAATGGCAACCATCATTACAAACGGTACTTTAAAGTTCTGGAACCATCCGATAATGAGCATGTAAATTACCAACAGAACGACTGCAAAGGCAGTTCCCAAATCGCGGAAGACTTCGTAGGTAATTTGCCACTCTCCGTCCCATTTCAGGCTGTAATTATCTTGTACAAAAGGTTGTTGAGTAAACTCTTCGTTTAGCGTGTAACCTTCGGGTAACTTTATTTTATCAAGGTTTTTACTCATATTCAGAATACCATAAACCGGACTTTCCAGCGCTCCGGCAATATCGGCAGTTACGTAAACTACGCGTTTCTGATTTTTTCGGTAAATGCTTTTATCCTGAAGTGCTTCTTTTATTTCAACCACATCGCCCAGAGCCACTTTTTGCCCGGTCATGCTCATAATGTTGATTTTCTTCAGATCTTCAATGCTAGAGCGTTCATCTTCCGAAAAACGCAACTGAATTCCCACCTGCTCGTGTTCTTTCTCAGCGTAAAGTTGTGTTACTTCCTGACCACCGAGTGCCATGGCAACACTGTTTATAACTTGTTGTGTTGAAACGCCTGCCAATGCAGCTTTTTCTTTTAGTACATTGAATTTATATTCTACCTGATCGTCTTCCACTTGCCAGTCGATATCTACCACATCGGCTGTTTCTGCAAACAAGTTTTTTACCTGGCGGGCAACCTCAATTTGTTCGTCGTAATCGGGGCCGTAAATTTCGGCAACTAATGTTGAAAGTACCGGTGGACCCGGTGGAACCTCTACAACTTTTGCATTGGCGTTGAATTTTTTCGCCAGTTGCTGAATACCTGGACGCATGGCTTTTGCAATGTCGTGACTTTGTGTTTTACGCTCGGTTTTATCAGTCAGGTTCACCTGAATATCTGCAACGTTTGAGCCTCTGCGTAAATCGTAGTGACGAACCAACCCGTTAAAGTTCATTGGCGAAGCAGTTCCTACATACGATTGGTAATTCAATACCTCTTTCTGCTGAGCAATGTAAGCCGCCAGCTCTTTTGTTACAGCAGCAGTTCGTTCAAGTGTCGTTCCTTCCGGCATATCGATAATTACCTGGAATTCGTTTTTATTGTCAAACGGAAGCATTTTAACAGTTACCATTTTAAAATAAACCAGTGTCATCGATGCTAACAAGAAAAATGTAATGGTACCGATAAATGTCCAGCGTTTCCACGATGATTCCAACATCGGATTCATCGTTTTATAATAAATCTTGTAAATCGGCGAATTTTCCAGTTTGAATGCCTTTTTTACTTTGTCATCTTTTTCAACAACTCTCAGTAAACGGAAAGCAAGATACGGTGTAATTGTAAGTGCAACCAGTAACGAAAAGATCATTGCAATGGAAGCACCAATTGGCATCGGGCTCATATAAGGCCCCATTAATCCTGAAACAAAAACCATTGGCAGTACCGCT
This sequence comes from uncultured Draconibacterium sp., assembly GCF_963677155.1. NCBI lineage: Bacteria > Pseudomonadati > Bacteroidota > Bacteroidia > Marinilabiliales > Prolixibacteraceae > Draconibacterium > uncultured Draconibacterium sp. Next base: position 4,847,113 of record NZ_OY781884.1, read on the forward strand.
GCAATTACCGTAAATGTGGCCAGAATTGTTGGGTTACCCACTTCATCAATCGAGCGCAGAGCGGCCTGGATGAACGGCAGTTTTTTCATCTTAAAATGCCGGTGCATGTTCTCTGCAATAATAATCGAGTCGTCGACTACAATACCTGTTACAAAAACCAGGGCAAAAAGTGTAATCCGGTTCAAAGTGTAATCGAGGAAATAGTAACTGAACATGGTTAATGCGAATGTAATTGGCACCGAAAGGAATACAACCAGGCCGCCGCGCCAGCCCATTGCCAGCATAACCACAAATGTTACGGCAATAATTGCTCCGGCAAGGTGCATCAGCAGTTCTGATACTTTGTGCGATGCTGTTTCTCCGTAGTTCCGGGTTACATCAACATGTACGTCGGAAGGAATGAGATCCTTTTCAAGATGTTTTACTTTCTCCAGAATCTGGTCTGATACTTTCATGGCATCGGCACCACGACGTTTCGCTATCGAAATGGTAACTGCAGGGTATTCTCCAGGATTGTCGGTTTTCTTTTCGTCCATTGTTCCGTAACCAAAATTCACATATTGAATCGGTTCTTCAGGACCGTCAAGAATTTCGGCAACTTGTTTCAGGTAAACCGGACTTCCGTTATGAATACCCACTATCAGATTGGCAACGTCATCAGAAGTTTGCAGAAACTCACCAGCTTCAACCAGGTATTCGGTATCGTTATTGTTGAAGGCTCCGGTATTAAATTGCTGATTTGCAATCTGGATTTTCTGTGCAATACTAAGCGCATCAACATTATAACGGGCCATTGCTCCGTTGTTCAGCGCAACACGAATTTGGCGTGAGCGCCCTCCAATTACTTTTGTTTCCGAAACATCTGTAATCTGTTCAATCTCGTTATTTACTTCCTGTGCAATTCTTTTTAATTGGTAATCATCGTAATTTTCGCTCCAGAAAGTTAGTCCCAATACCGGCACATCGTCGATAGAACGCGTTTTTACCAAAGGTAAACTTGTTCCGTGCGGCATCTGGTCCATGTGCTTCATAATTTCGTTGTACATTTTTACCAACGAACGTTCGATGTCTTCTCCAACGTAAAACTGAACGATAAGCATGGCCTGACCCGGCATTGAGGTAGAGTATACGTATTCAACTCCCGGAATATTGGCTACCACTTTTTCGAGCGGTTGCATCACGCGGGATTCAATTTCTTTTGGGCTGGCTCCCGGGTAGCTAAAGAGGATATCGGCAATTGGTACGTCAATTTGCGGTTCCTCCTCACGGGGAGTCAGGTACGAGCTGTAGATACCGATTGCCATAAAAGCAATCATCAACAGCGGCGTTAATTTTGAGTTTATAAATTGTTTGGCTATTCCGCCAGCAAATCCTGTTTTCATTCTTTTTCTTCTTAGTTGTTAGCAATTAGTGCTCCGTCAAAAAGTTTGCTGTCAGACTTTACAACATATTGTTCTCCATCCGTTAAGCCTGAAATTATCTCAACTTTATCGCCAAATGTTTTACCGGTTTTTACCCAGCGAAGCAGGGCATTTCCCGACTGGCTAACAGCATAAATTCCTACTAACTGACCACGGTGAATCAGTGCTGATTCTGAAATTAGGATGCGTTTTTGTGTTCCGTGTTCAAACAACACCTCGGCATACATACCACTGTACAATTTGGCAGTACAGTTTTTAGGAACGGTAACCAAAACCTTTGCCATGTATTGGTTGCCGGTATTTGTTGTTGATGGATTTATTTCAATAATTTTTCCTTCCAATTCTACTTCGGCTGAAGTGAATTTTACTTTAACAGCATCGTTCAACTGAACTTTTGCAATGTCGGCTTCGGGAATGCGTGCAATAACTTTCCATTGCGATGGGCTTTCCATGCTTAAGAGCGGCATTCCCGGATTGGCCATGTCGCCTTCCTGAACGAATTTAGTCGTGATAACTCCACTGTAAGGGGCGCGAATTGATGCATAACGCATGTTTTCTTTCACTTCGTTTTCCATTTGCTCAACGGCTGCCAAACGTGCTTTGGCCATGTCGTAACGGGTACGCATGTCGTCCATTTCTTTATCCGACACACTGTTTGATTCGTATAGTGCTTCGTAACGTTTCAGGTCTTTTTCAGCACTCTCGTAAGCAGTTGTAGCTTCAACCTTGCTGGCTTCCACCTGTGCTTCCTTGGCCAGAATATCCTGGTTTCTGATCTGAATCAACAGATCGCCCTGGTGTACTTTCTGCCCTGGTTTTACATAGATACGCTGAATTTGCCCCATAATTCGGGTGCTTAAATTAGTTTGTTTGTCGGCCTCCAGTTTGCCCGAAAAGCTATGTACTATCGGGTAATCAGCTAATTGGGCAACAGCAGTTTGTGCCGCAATTTTTTCTTGCGATGCCGTGGCATGTTCTTTCTCTTTTTTACCACATGATATTGCAATTAGAGGGAATAATGCAACTGCAATAATGAGTTTCGATTTTTGTACTAGTGTCTTCATTTTTGATATGGCGTTTATTCGTTAATATCTTGTTCGATAAGCAATTCCATTTCGAAAATGGCTTGCTTGTAATTATAAATTGATTGAATGTATTCTAATTCTTTTTGTGAGGTAAGGGCCTCCGACATCAACAGATCAGCAGTTTTTTCCAGTCCTTGTTCGAAACGGTTTGTTCTGATTCGTAACGATTCCTGCGCTTGTTCTTTTGCCAGTTTGCTTGATTGAATTCGCTTATAATTTAGTTCCATTTTTCGTGTAGCACGATTGATTTCAATTTGGCTTTGAGACAGATAATCTTTGTAGTTAATACGTGCTTCATCTAATTGTGCAGTGGCGTGTTGGATGGCGCCTGCATTTTTGTATCCACTGAAAAGGCTCCAACTTAGTGACGCGCCAACCATGTAATTATTTGCTGAAGTTCCGAACAGCGATTCGTCATTCCATTCCATTGCTCCAAAAGCATTCAGGCGGGGAACGAATTTCATTTTGTTCGATTTAACCATATTCTCGCCAGCCTCTATTTGTTTTTGGTAAGCCAGCATGTCAGAACGGCTTTCTAGGTTTACAGAATTGCGATCGATAATCACCTGCATTGGTGGTTGGATAAGAGAATCGGTGGTCTCAATAACTTCGCTAAATTCCATGCCTAACAAATAAGCCAAAAAGTCGTTGGCTGTTTGTTGCTGGTTTTGCGCTTCAAGTAACTGATTTTTGCGTTCTTCAACACGAACAGAGGCTTCAAGCACATCTGCTTCTTTAGCAAACCCCTGTTTGGCATTGTTTTTTGTTAGGCGTAAAGCTTCTTCTGCAACAGCTACCGATTTTTGTAAAACTGCAACCGACGATTCAGCCAGCTCAAGCATATAATAAGCTTTTTTTACTTCGTATTTTATATTCAGCTTAACCCGGTTATTCTGAAATGACATCGCATCCAGTTGATTTTTGGCGGCTTTGCGGGCGTAGATTCCGTCGAGGTTCAACAATGGTTGCTGCAATTCGATTTTTGTCTGGAAATTCTGAATACTACCCGGATCATTCAATAAATCAGGATTAAAATCTTGTTGCGTAACAATTTCTTGTTTTAATTTAAACCCGAAGGAATTTAACGGGTCGTTGGTAGACATTCCGGTGTGGCTCGCTTCCAGGCCCGGTAAAAAAACAGAGTTTGTCATTCGGTAGCGGGCGCGTGCGGCCTCCACACGGGCTTCAGCACTTTTTACATTAAGATTGTTTTCTTCGGCAAGGGTAAGTGCCTCACTCAAACTTAATGGTCTGGGTTGTGCCTTTAATATTGCCGGCGTTAATAACAGCAATAATACTAGGTAATTGAATTTTTGTGTTGACATATTAGTAATCATTTTTGATTCTTTTTTCGCTGCAAATATATGTGATAGAATGCAAATATCTAAATAAATAGATATATAAATAATTTATAGGTCATCTTTGAAATCTATTACGGTTAAATGCTGTTGATATACATAAGCAAAATCGATGCGAAATTGACAAATAGCTTTGCTTTAGTAACGTGTTATTATTCTTTTAGTTACTAATATTTAGCGAATTAATTTTATTGAAGGGGAGATTAATTAACGAGGTGGGTGCTGACAGAAAATAGTGAACATTATTTCAATGTTAACTGGTCTGTTTTGAGATAATGGGAGAGGTCATAGCTACGAAGGTAGCGTTGCAGATAATGTTTAGGTCTAATATTTTAGCTAAGAAAAGGTTTAAACAAACCTTACTCTATTTTATACCCAATCGACTCAACGGTTTCTTTTACTTTATCCATATCGATGTTGTCGCCCTCTAAAGTAACCGTTTTTTCGGCCAGGTTTACAACTGCACTATCTACAAATGCCAGTTTTTGCAGGTTGGTCTCTACATTTGCTTTGCAATGGTTGCAAGTCATTCCTTCAACTTTAATCGTTTTTAATTGCATTGTATTATTTTTTAATTGTGTTTCAGCTTGTCCTTTTGGAGTCCGGTACCGCTGAAGGTAGCCGTTAATAATCAATCCCAGAAGTAAAATTCCTGAAGTAATTTGCCACCAATTCAAGTGAGCTCCGTGATCGTGTCCCAAATGTTGTTGGGTAATTTCTGTAAACCACTGCACCGGTAACAGATAATCTATGATCAGGCCAAATCCCATGGCGCCGATAATAATGGTTCCTAGATAAGTGAAAAGACTTTTTTTACCTAAAACTTTACCAATCATTGTAATTGTTGCTGCATTGGTTGCCGGTCCGGCCATAAGCAATACAAAAGCCGCTCCGGGGCTTACTCCTTTTAATATAAGTATGGCTGCCAGTGGAATAGAACCGGTTGCACAAATGTATAAGGGAACCGATACAACCAAAATTAGCAGCATCTGCAAGATTGGCGACAGATTTAAAAGTTCAAAGAAATCGTTGGGTATCAGAGCCGAAATAATGGCGGCTAAAACCAACCCAATGATCAGCCATTTCGAGATATCCTGGATGAACTCCACAAAACCGTAACGAAAAACAGCCTTGATTTTCTGTCCTACTGTTTTCGGTTTTGAAGTTTTGTCTTCAACGTACGCTTGTACAGGTTCTTTTTTTGTAATTACACTTGTAATTAAACCTCCTGAAATTCCGGTAATTAAAGCGGAAATCGGCCGGATAATGGCAAATGGCAATCCCATGAGCGAAAATGTTGCCAATATGGAATCGACACCGGTTTGCGGTGTCGAAATCATAAACGAAACTGTTCCTCCTTTTGAAGCACCATTTTTATACAAGGCTGCTCCTGTAGGAATTACTCCGCAAGAACATAATGGCAGCGGAATTCCGAATAATGATGAAAAAATAGAGGAGCGAAATGGCGATCCATTAAAATACTTGTCTATTTTTTTGCGTGGAATAAATGCATACAATAGTCCTGCAAAGAAAAATCCCAATAAAAGATAAGGGGCCATCTCACCTAGAATAGTAGCGAAATCGCCTAAAAACTTTAATATGTATTGTCCTACTTGCATTCTGTTAAATATTAGAATACAAAGTAAAGGAAGATAATGGAGATTTTGTTTACACGATTTTGGAAATGATTTATAATATTTTGGAGTTTCAAGCAAATCTGCACCATCTGCATGAGACTGTAATATTAATTATTTGCAGAAATAAGGTGGAATATAAATTTTGTTTTTTACTACACCTCGTCAAGCGGTTTGCGCTTGTTTTCTTTTAGGCTTCTAAAGTGCGAAGGCGTTAATCCGGTAACCTTTTTGAACTGGTTTGATAAGTGTTGAACACTGCTGTATCCCAGTTGATAAGATATTTCGTTTAAGGTAAGCTCGCCGTAAACCAGGAGCTCTTTAACTTTTTCGATTTTTTGATTGATGATGTATTTCTCGATGGTAATTCCTTCAACCGATGAAAACAACTTGCTCAAATACGAATAATCGTGACCAACTTCTCCGACAATCATCTCCGAGAAATTAACAGGTTCTTTTTCGTTATTTGAGTAATGCGTTTTTTCAATGATAATGGTTTTAATCCGGTCGATCAGCTGACTTTTTTTATCGTCCATCAGCTCAAAACCATTCTCATCTAGTACTGAGCGTACTTTCTCCGTTTGGTCTATATCCAGATTTTCTGAAATACCAACTTTCCCCAATTCTATTGTTTCAACCTGTATATCAAGTTTCTCAAGTTCTTCTTTCACCACTTTTATACAGCGGTTGCAAACCATATTTTTTATATGCAGAACCTGTTTCATGTCGTTGTATTTGTGCCCTCAAACGAAATGGGGGAGTTTGCAGCAACTATTTAAACGATTGCTGCAATGCCACCATCTTAATGGCGGTAATGGCAGCTTCGTCTCCTTTGTTGCCCAATTTGCCTCCGGCACGGTCAAGTGCTTGTTGTTCGTTGTTGGTAGTAAGAACACCAAAAATAAACGGTTTGTTGTATTTCAGGTTTAAATCTTTTGTGCCTTGTGTTACGCCTTCGCAAATATAGTCGAAGTGGCGGGTGTCGCCCTGAATAACGCAACCCAGCAGAATTACAGCGTCTACATTATCCAATTCCGCAAAATACTGTCCGCCCAGCGGAAGCTCAAAAGTTCCGGGAACATATTTCACAGAAATGTTTTCCTCGGTAGCACCGTGTTTTTTTAATGTGTCAACGGCGCCGTTTGCCAGTGCCGATGTAATTTCCCAGTTCCATTCGGCTACTACCACGCCAAAACACATGTTTTCTGCTGATGGTACCGAATTAATATCGTATGCTGATAAATCTTTTGTTGCCATAATTCTGTCTTTTTGTATTGCTTATAACGCAAAAGTAATGTTTATACAAACAAAAAACCCCTCCGAAGAGGGGTTTAACTATCGTTTGAATTCTTTTTTAATTCAATTTTGTTTTGATGCGGGCAATGTAGCGTTCGGCATTTGTGCCTTCTGTTGTCTGTGGATATTCTGCTTTAATACCTTCGTACAACGCCAATGCATCTTCCAACTCGTCCATCGATTCAAGCAAATTAGCTGCTTTCATCATATATACCGGAGCCGTTAATTCGTTATCGCTTGCTGCGTAGGCTTTTTTGTATTGTTTCAATGCGCTGTCGGTCTCACCTAATTCAAGGTAAGCATCTCCTTTAGCACCTTCGGCAACCGGAGCAAGCAATAAATCGTCGGTTTCAAAATCATTTAAATAATCCAGTGCATCTTCGTACTGACCAAGGTACAGGTACGAAATACCGGTGTAGTATTTTGCACGGTTAGCCGATTTTGTCATTCCGTAATCGTCAATAATATCAAGGAAACCCAGGTAGTTACCATCGCCGTTGATAGCCAGATTAAACGAATCTTTTTCGAAATAATTCTCGGCCATAAACATCTGCGATATCGCTTCGTCTTCCTTTGGTTGTATATAAAATTTGTTAAACCCAAGGTATGCGGCAACAACTATAATAATTCCTCCAACCACGTAGCTGATGATTTTCGAATTATCTTCAACAAATTGTTCTGTTTTTGTTAACGCACTTTCAAGTTCCTGTAAATTATCGTCTTGCTTTACATTCTTCTTTGCCATTTGTCTCTTTTTCAAAATTGTGCCGCAAAAATAGCTTTTTTTTCAAAACAGCTAAACCAATGCTTGTTTTATTTTCCAGAATAATCAACATAGTAGTGTTATTAAGTCCTTTTTGTCAACATTTCAGAAATGTGCTGCGTTTTTATTTAGTTTTGTACAAACGAATACAAAGAAACTGATAATGCATATTGAAGAGATTTCAATTGTAAATTTTAAAAATATTCTGGAGGTAAAGGCTGAATTTTCGCCCAAACTGAATTGTTTTATCGGGAAGAACGGCGCCGGAAAAACCAATATGCTCGACGCTATCTATTACCTGTCGTTTTGCAAAAGTTTTTTTAATGCTACCGATCAGCTGAATATTAATCATGACGAGAGTTTTTTTATGCTGAACGGCAACTACAGCCGAATGGAATCGAAAGAAACCATTAATTGCGGTTTGCAAAAAGGGCAGAAAAAGCAGTTTAAACGAAATACAAAGGTGTATAAAAAGCTGCAGGAACATATTGGTTTGTTGCCTTTGGTTATGATTACACCGTCGGATGTAAACCTGATTTTAGGTGGTAGCGATGAACGCCGTAAATTTATGGACGGTGTAATATCGCAATACAACCAAACTTACCTCGATGATCTTTTGAAATACAACCGGGCACTGATGCAGCGGAATAATCTGCTGAAACAATTTGCCAGCGATCGTTATTTCGATGAAGAACTGCTGAGCATCTGGGACGATCAGTTGGTGGAGTATGGAACACGGATTCATGAAGAACGGACACGTTTTGTAGAAAAGCTGATTCCGGTTTTTCAACGCTACTATAATTATATATCGGGAGGAAACGAAGTGGTGGAGTTGGTTCATCAGTCGGATCTGTATGATTTCGATCTGGAAGCATTGCTAAAAACTTCGTTGCAAAAAGATCGGGTGGTGCAGTATACTACTGTTGGAATTCATAAAGACGATCTGCAGCTAAAAATTGGCGATTACCTGATAAAAAAGCTGGGGTCGCAGGGACAGAAAAAAACCTACCTGGTAGCGCTGAAACTGGCGCAATTCGAGTTCATAAAAGAAATTTCGGGCATAAATCCCATCCTTTTGCTGGATGATATTTTTGATAAACTGGATCAGCACCGGGTGGAGCAAATAGTTACTGCTGTAGCGGGCGAACAGTTTGGTCAGATATTCCTGACCGACACCAATCGCGAACATCTCGACACCATAATTAAAAGGATGGACGCCGATTATCGTATTTTTAAAGTAGAAAACGGAAAAGTAGAACTGGCACAATGAGACGAAGCAATACACAATCGTTAAGCGAGGTTTTAAAACAGTATATCGAGGAAAACCGCATGGAGCGGAAATTGAAAGAAGTGGATATTGTTCAGGGCTGGGAAAACCTGCTCGGAAAAACCATTGCTCGTTATACCCGAAATATTTACATCCGCAACCGGATTTTGTATGTTGAAATAACTTCGGCAGTAGTAAAAAACGAATTATTTTTAATGCGCGAAGAGATTTGCCGACGCATTAATGAGAATGCAGGAGACCAAATGATTAACCGAATTATATTCAAATAACTAAACAGATTATGGATATTGATGAATTGAACGAAAAATTTGGAGTTGAAGGCGAAGTTGGTTTTATGGAACTCGACGGCGATTTGCCTTTTATAACAATAACAAATAAATATGCCGAAGCTGATATCTGCTTGTATGGCGCACAAATTACCAGCTTCAGGCCAATGCGAACTACCGATGTTTTATGGATGAGCCCGTACAGCGTTTTCGAAAAAGGCAAAGCAATTCGTGGCGGCATTCCGGTTTGTTTTCCGTGGTTTGGCCCACATGGAAGCGATTCTACCCTACCGCAACACGGTTTCGCCCGTACATCGATGTGGGAAGTTACCAAGGTAGATACATTGGAAAAAGGGGAGACATACGTCTCGATGCAACTAAAATCGTCGGAAGAAACCAAAGCCTACTGGCCCCATGATTTTGTTGCTGAAATGATTTTTGTAATTGGCGATTCATTGTCGGTTACTTTAAAAGTTACCAATCCTTCTGATTCGGTTATTTCGTACACATCGGCATTGCACACTTATTTTAATCTTTCGGCAATTGAAAATATTAAAATCTCCGGGTTAGCAAATACGCATTACGAAAACCAGCTGGATGGTAATCGATACGTTCAGGAAGAAGAATTGCTGGAAGTGTCGGAAGCTACAACACGGCATTATTTCAATACGGAAGCTGATTGTATTATTCATGATCCGTATTTTAAACGCAACATCCGAATTGCCAAAGAGGGCAGTAAGTGCTCAACCGTTTGGAATCCCGGAGCCGAAGTATGCGAACAAATGAGTGACATGCCCAACGACGGACATGAAACCTTCGTATGCCTTGAAACGGTTAACAAGATCAATGATCAGATTGATCTCGCACCAGGGGAAGAGCACGAAACAACAGCTGTAATTAGTGTTGAATAAAAACTTACTGGTAATTTAGTGTGGTTTACAATGTCGCAAAACCACACTAAATAATAGTCAAGCAATCCACTAAAATGGTGTTTTTTCGTGTGGTAAATTCAATCCTGGTCTGTTATTCATAGTCGTAAAACCGTTCGAAAGTAGAAAAGAAAAAGTCGGCTTCGCGCGTAGCATTTTCATCGCTGTCGGCGCCATGAACAGCATTTTCGGTAACACTACAGGCAAACATTTTACGCACGGTGCCTTCGGCCGCATTTTCCGGGTTGGTGGCTCCAATTAGTTTGCGAAAATCTTCAATGGCATTTTCTTTCTCTAAAATGGCAGCAACAATTGGTCCTGAGCTCATAAACTTAACCAGTTTATCATAGAACGGTTTTCCTTTGTGAACTTCGTAAAAAGCACCGGCTTGAGTCGTCGACATACGCGTAAGTTTCATTGCACGAATTTTAAAACCTGCATCGTTTATCATTTTTAAAATTGCGCCCTCGTGGTTCTTTCTTACCGCACCGGGCTTAATCATTGTAAAGGTTCTGTTTCCAGCCATTTTAAAAGTTTTTGTTGTTATTGTCTGTTTATTGGTTCAAGCCATTAACAAAAGCTTGTTGTTTACAATATTAACAAAATTTGGGTTATTAGCGTTTTCAGGCGAGGTAAGATTTCTTATCTTTGCCAATTCTAATTTTTGCTAATTTTGAAAAACACTAACATAGAGATTATTACATCGATTAAGGCATTGCTCACTACTTCGAAAAAGAAGTTGGTAATTATTCCGCATGAAAATCCGGACGGCGATGCTATTGGCTCTGCACTTGGACTTGGGCAGGTACTTACCGATTTTGGACATGAGGTAAAAGTACTTTCTGCAAACAACTATCCTGTATTTTTGAAATGGTTTTCTTCCGATGTTCCGGTAATCATTTACGATAAAGACAAAAAGAACGCTAAAAGCTGGTTGAAACAGGCCGATGCAATGATCTGTGTGGATTTTAATGAAGCCTCGCGCGCCGGAAAACTTGAAAAGAAAATTCTCGAATTTGAGCATAAAAAGGTATTGATTGATCATCATCCGTACCCAACACCGTTTTGCGATTTTATGGTTTCCGAAACTTCGTACAGTTCTACTGCCGAATTGGTTTTTGATGTGCTTGAAGCTACAGGTTTAAACGCAAATTTGTCGGAAAAAGCAGCAGAAGCATTGTATACCGGCATTCTAACTGATACAGGAGGCTTTAGTCACAACATCTCGAAGAACACTTTTAAAGTGGTTTCTGGGTTGTTAAAGTACGAGATAAACACCGATAAAATTCAGTCTTCGGTATTTCATAATTATTCGGCCGATCGAATGAAATTACTGGGTTATTGTCTGAATGAGAAAATGCAGGTTTTTCCAGAATACCGAGCTGCGGTGATAAGTATTAGTAAAGAAGAATTGAAACAGTTTAATTTTCAGCCCGGCGATACCGAAGGGTTTGTAAATTACCCGCTTTCGATAAAAAATATAGTGTTTAGTGCCCTGTTTATCGAAAAAGATGATTATGTAAAAGCCTCCTTTCGCTCAAAAGGAAATTTTCCAGCCAACGTATTTTCATCGAGGCATTTTAATGGTGGCGGGCATTTAAACGCAGCCGGAGGAGAGTCGGAACTAAATTTTGAAGAAACTTTATTAAAGTTCACGCAACTTTTACCTGAATATCAGCATCAGTTGTTAAAAACAACTATTTAAAAAATGTTAAAAATGAAAATGAAATTAGTTACAAGGTTTTTATTGGCGATTATTATCGGAGTTGCAGTAGCGTCGTGTATTGACGAGGGAGAACCATATATTCCGCCAACAAAAGCTGAAGAGGACGCTTTGTTAAAAGTGTATCTTGATACCTTAACCAACAGGGGACTGGATATTGATACAACCGCGATGGGAGTATACTATATTACTGATTCGATAGGAAATGGTACTTTCCCACACGATGGAGATACCTGTGTAGTAAAATACTCTGGTAGGTTTATCGATGGTAGCATATTTGAATCGACCGGGAATAGTACCTGGGAGTATGTATTAGGTGCCGAAAAATTGATTGACGGATGGAATGACGCAACACGCTTTATTGATGAAGAAGGTTCTGCATTTTTAATTATTCCTTCAGAATTAGGATATGGAGAAAAGGGGGCCGGAAATATTCCACCAAATACTACGACAGTTTTTTGGATAGAAATGGTAAAAATCAAACCACATAATTAAATTTGTAGCAAATTATAACTGGAACGACACTGTTTTAAACAATAGAAAATAATTAAAGATCAGATGAAGAAAACATTTTCATATATTTTATTGATGTTAGGGGCTGTGGCTTTTTTTGCCTGCAACGACGGGATTGATTACAAAAAAATGAGGGATAACGAATTGGCGTTACTGAATGAATACATGGAAATTGCCCACCCCGGAGCAGAGGCAACACCATCTGGCCTTTATTATTTTAACGAGCCGGGTACCGGAGAAGGTGATACTATAAAAGCTGGAGACAAAGTGCGGTTGTTTTATGCTACTTGGACCCTGGATAGAAAAGACGAAAAGATTGATAGTACTTTGGTCGATGAATCAAATGGTTATCTTGATGGACACAGGTTTGAACCTTACGAGGTTACTGTTGGTGCCGGAGGATCAATTCAGGGGCTTGAAGAAGGCTTGCTTTATATGCAGCCCGGTACGCGTTCAAGATTGGTAATTAACTCCGAGTTAGCCTATGGTCAGAGAGGTTCTGGATATGCTATTGGAGCTTTTAAAACGGTATTAATGGAGGTAGAAGTACATAAGGTTATTCCTCTTGAAACTTCTTCCGACGAAGAATAATTCTTTGTTCTTTGTTTGCTATGAACAGAGCACAATTATTAAAAAAATTACTGCCTGGTTTTATTCCTCTGTTTGTTTTCATCGCTGCTGATGAAATATGGGGGACTAAAATCGGGCTTTTTGTTGCAATAGCAGTAGGTGTTGCCGAAATGGCCTATGTTGCTGTTAAAGAAAAGCGCTTTGAAAAGTTTGTGCTTTTCGACACTTTGCTGCTGGTGGTTCTGGGTGGTGTTTCTATTCTGCTCGACAACGATATCTTCTTCAAACTGAAACCCGGACTGATCGAATTGATATTGGTGGCAGTTCTTGCTATTTCAGCATTCTCTGAAGTAAATATTATTGGAATGATGGGGCAGCGATACATGAAAGATGTTGAGTTTAGCACTGCCCAAATGCAGCAAATGCGGCAGAGTATGAAGAGCCTGTTCTTTATCTTTTTGATTCATACAATTTTTGTTTTTTATTCGGCCTTTTTTATGAGCAAAGAAGCCTGGGCTTTTATCAGTGGCGGATTGTTCTACATTATTTTTGGTGTTTATTTTTTGTTCGAGTTCCTTCGTCAGAAAAAGAAACAAAAGACGCTTGTAAACGAAGAGTGGGTGCCGCTGGTTGATGAACAGGGAAAAGTTACCGGTCAGGCGCCACGCAGTCAGGTACACAACGGGAGTAAATTATTACATCCGGTGGTACACTTGCATGTGCTGAATAAGAACGGAAGCATACTTATTCAAAAACGCCCTGCCAACAAGCTTATTCAACCCGGGAAATGGGATACGGCTGTCGGTGGTCATATTTCGGCAGGTGAGACCTTAGAGCAGGCGCTGAAGAAAGAAGTTTTTGAGGAAATTGGGTTAAAAGAATTTTCGGCAAAACTTCAAAAGGTTTACAAATGGGAGTCGGAGGTGGAAGCTGAATTGATTTACCTGTTTACGACCTACGATTATAAAGGTTTTGGCATCCAGTCAGACGAAGTGGAAGAACTTCGCTTCTGGACAAAAAAGCAGGTGGCGAAAAATTTGGGTAAGGCTATTTTTACACCGAATTTTGAGGTGGAGTTTCGATTACTCCAGGAACTCAAACTTATCTGAAAACTATAAATTACCCCAGCAGGAAAATTACCGGTTGTTTGTGTAAATCGGGAACTCCCGCTTTTTTCCAATCCTGAACAGATTTGGTTTGGATGAATTCATTTTCGCCGGTAATATTGGCAGCTACACAAAATAACGTAGATGGCGAGCAGGCTTTTAAAACGTCGCTCATCAATTGGTTGTTTCGGTATGGTGTTTCGATAAAAATTTGCGTTTGCCGGCTGCTTCTGATTGTTTTTTCCAGGTTTTGTAGCTCTTTTATCCGCTCCTGTGGTTTAACCGGCAAATACCCTTTAAATGCAAAATTTTGCCCGTTCATGCCGGAGGCCATCAGTGCCAAAAGAATCGACGAAGGCCCTACAACTGGTACTACTTTTATGCCTTTTTGATGAGCGATTTTTACCACATCAGCCCCCGGATCGGCAACACCCGGGCAACCGGCTTCGGAAAGTACAGCTACATCATGTCCATCGTTAACGGGCATTAAAAAGCGCGGCAAATCAGCAGCATTGGTACGTTTGTTAATTTCGTAAAAGGTACACTCGTCAATATTTATCTCGCGGTTTACCTGTTTCATAAACCGACGTGCCGTGCGTATATTTTCTACAATAAAATATTTGGTGGTGGTTAAAATTGGTTCTACCCGGGCAGGTAAAACTGTTTGCCAGTCGCCATCGGCCAAAACGTTCGGTACGAGATAAAGTGTTGCCATTCGTTAAAAGATTTTTGCAAAAGTAATGAATATACTTGTTAAAGAATTGCTTTTATTAATTTTGCCGCAAATGGAAAATCCTTTAATAAAAATAAAAGCAACCTTGCTCGGAACGGGCACCTCGCAGGGAGTGCCGGTTGTAGCCTGCGACTGCGACGTTTGTACTTCAACAAATAAAAAGGATAAACGGCTGCGATCATCATTACTGCTGAATATAAACGATAAAAATTTTGTGATTGACGCGGGGCCTGATTTTCGCCAGCAGATGTTACGCGAAAAGGTAAAAACTCTCCGGGCTATTTTACTTACACACGAACATGTCGATCATATTTTTGGATTGGATGACATCCGTTCATACAACTGGGTGCAGAAAAACCACATGGAAATTTATGCCGAAGAACGGGTACAAAAAGCGATCAAACGCATTTTTAATTATGTGTTTGCCACGTTTAAATATCCGGGTGTTCCGAAGATGGAATTGCGTACTGTTGATGATGTTTCGTTCGCTGTTGATGGTGTTGAGTTTGTGCCAATTCGTTGCTGGCATCATAAATTGCCGGTTTATGGCTATCGGGTAGGCGATTTAACCTACATAACCGACACTAATTTTATTGAAGATAGTGAGTTGGTAAAGGTTGAGGGAACAAAAATTCTGATTATAAATTGCCTGCGAAAAGAAAAGCACTTGTCACATTTTAACCTGGCAGAAGTGCTGGAAATTGTTGACCGGATTAAACCGGAACAAACCTATCTTACGCACATTAGCCATGCTTTGGGTAAATACGACGATGTGATGAAGGAGCTGCCGGAGAATGTATATCTGGCGTATGACGGGTTGAAATTGGAACTTTAAATAAACTTCGCGAGCCCGGCAAAATTGTCGATTTTATTAGTCAAATTCAAGTCGGTATATTTTTCCAAACGATCATAAATAACGGTGTCGATTCCAAGTTCTTCTCCGGCCTTAATTTCTGAATTAATATCATCGCCAACAATCAAAACATCTTCTTTTGGTAATTGGTATTTATCCAGAAGCCGTTTAAAAATATCCTTTTTGGTGTCGTTTGTTTGTTGGAGGTCGAGAATTACTATTTCTTTAAAATCGTTGTGAATACCCAGGTTGTCTATCTTGCTGTGTTGTAGTTTGCTAAACCCCGAAGTAACCAGGAACTTCGTTTGCTGAAGTTCTCTCACTAGTTTATAATCAGGGAAATAGTGCATCGGATCATCGTAGGTAAGGTTGATGTGCACTTTCAAACAATCTTTCAATAATTGCTCACTAAAGGAAAATGCTCTGGCTACCTTCTGAAACGGAGTTCGCTGTATTTCCAGTTTCACGGCCTCAAAATTTCCTTTGTATTCGCCGCTTTTTTCAATAACAGCAAAAAGCTTTTCAAATAACTTTTCAGCTATTGAACTTACAGGATAAATAGTATTATCAAGATCAAATATCAACACCGATTTACTCATTTTAATTCATTTTCAGGTTGCTGACGAAAACATCGGAATACGTTTCTAAAAACAATTATAATAAGTTTATATTGAATTTAGAATGTTGATTAACGAATTATGATTGAAGAACTGGGTAAAACTATTTGTTGATTTCTTTCTTCCGATCGCTAATCTAAAATCGTTAATCGATATTCATCATTCGTAGAGCTCCTGGTTTATTGAGTTTTATTCTTTAATTCAATTACATCACGTTTTAATACTCTTTGTTCGTAGCCAGGGTAGTGAAACAGCTGTTGCTGCCACAATATAAATGATTCCTGCCATTAAAAATGCTTTATTTAAACTTACATTGTCAGTAATCCAGCCAAGTAGCGGTCCGATGCCTGCAAAAGCCATTCGAATAATAAAATTTCTGACCGAAAGCATGGTTGCCCGCACTTCGCTGTCGGTGTACTGGTTAATGTAGTTTTTGAAGATAGGAGTCGCTAAACCTCGCACCAGGTAAAAGAGAAATAAGAACACAAATCCATAATACGAGATGGAGATTCCTGAAAAGAAATATCCGAACGATAATAAAAGTATAACAGCAAAAACCGACCTGCGTTTTCCCAAAAATAATTCAATTTTATAGGCAAAAACCGAAGAAATACCTACACTTAAATTCAGGGCTGTCCAAAATATGCCGAATAATTCTTCGGGTAAACCTATTGCCACAAAAAATGGCTGAACCAACCATGCAAAGGTGAGTGTGGCGGTTCCGGTAAGCGCCGAAAGCAATATGGCAACTCTAAGATTTGTGTTCGAAATCAGTGTGTTTTTGATATTCTTAACTAAATTCCTGATGGAATGTACGTGCTCAACCGAATGTACTTTGGGTTCGATCAGTGTAAATGCCGCAGGAATTGCCAGTGCAGCCACTCCAAACTGAAAATAGAAAGGTGTTCGCAAACTAAAATAAACCAGTAAGCCGCTAACCACACCCGCTATGGCCTCTGCAAAATTTCCGGCAGAAGTTATGCGTCCCTCTTCTCTAGTATATTTGTCAGCTTTGTTATCGGCTTTCAGACTATCGTAGAGTAAGGCCGAATCTGCCCCCGAAATAAACGATACTCCTATGCCTAGTACAATCTCAGCGGCAACAAAAGCCCAGAATTCATAGGAAAAACTGTAAATAAGAAACCCAAGGCTTCCTAAAATGCTTCCAAGAATAAGCGTTTTTTTACGTCCCCAAACATCGGCCATCCACCCCGAGGGGATTTCCATAATAACCACTGCAACCGAATAAATGGCTTTTAGCACAAATAATTCGTACGATCCCAATCCGTTACTTTTATAAAAAAGCAACATAATGGGCATTACCATATTAAACCATTTCGAGATTTTTATCAGGTAAAGGCGCGGTATATTCCTACTAAAATTTGCCATCTGGTCGGGTGCAAAAATAGTGTTTACTTTTTACTCCCGGTTATTTTGTGTACGTTGTTGTAGTTTTTCAGATTAAATGTAAAATAGCTTTTAAATTGATAGCGGATTTATATTTTTGCTTTCACAGACAGAATGATTTAGAAGTATTAACAGCACAAGAAATTGTGTAAGGGAGACTGTGCATAAAAATACCTTATATGTTGATTGTATGGTTTTTCAAAAAAATATGACATGAAACTTACAATACCACAAGGCTATCAGTCGGTTTTAAATGTGCCACAAACCGAGCAGGCAATTAAATTAATTAAAGATTTCTTTCAGGAGAACCTCGCAGCAGAATTACGTTTGCGCAGGGTAACCGCGCCGTTGTTTGTAAAACAGGGAACGGGAATAAACGACGATTTGAATGGAATTGAGCGTCCGGTGTCGTTTCCGATGAAAGACCTGAATGAAGAACGGGCAGAAATCGTGCAATCGCTTGCCAAGTGGAAACGTATGGCACTGGCCGACCTGAAAATCGAAGAAGGTTTCGGACTTTACACTGATATGAACGCCATCCGCCCAGATGAAGAACTGACAAACATTCACTCACTGTATGTCGATCAGTGGGATTGGGAGCGTGTTATCGCACGCGAACAGCGTAATCTTGATTTCTTAAAATCGGTGGTGCGAAAAATATATTCGGCCCTTGTTCGTACTGAGTTTTTGCTATGTGAAGCCTTTCCTGCAATTAAAGCAGAATTACCAGAAGAGATTACTTTTATCCATACCGAGGAGTTAGCGGCAAAATATCCGGATTTAACGCCTTTTGAACGCGAAACAAAAGAAGCCAAAAAACACGGCGCTATTTTCGTTATAGGTATTGGCGGCGAAATGCCAAACGGAGAGATTCATGACGGTAGAGCACCTGACTACGACGACTGGAATACCAAAACAGTAAATGGTTTTAAAGGGCTGAATGGCGATATTATACTTTGGAATAATGTTCTGAACAGAGCTTTCGAAATTTCATCGATGGGTATTCGTGTTGACAAAGCAGCATTGCTCGAGCAACTAAAAATACGTAATGCTGAAGAACGTAAAGAAATGCTTTGGCACCAGAAACTGTTGAATGGGGAATTGCCGCTAACCATTGGTGGAGGTATCGGGCAATCGCGTTTGTGCATGTACTTTTTGCGTAAGGCTCACATTGGCGAAATCCAGTCGAGCATTTGGCCCGATGCAATGAAAGAACAATGTAAAGCTGCAGGAATTAATCTGCTTTAACAGTATAAAATAACGGTACCGATTCATGAAAATCTATCCAATTTCAATTATTTCATATTTGGTATTTGTTATTTGCGTTTAGATTTATACTTTTGCAGCGCAAAATAAGGCTGCCCCGGTAGCTCAGTTGGATAGAGCAACTGCCTTCTAAGCAGTAGGTCATGGGTTCGAATCCCGTCCGGGGTACAGGTATTATAACCAGAATTAATTAAAGGCGCTTAAAATCAATGATTTAAGTGCCTTTTTGTTTTGGTGAACTCTTTAAAAAGGCCAACTTTGGAGGGACTATTTGACATTCTTGATATTGATTACGCTTTTATTGCAGATTTTGACAAATATCTTAAAGAACACTATAGAGAATAATCTGAATACAGTTTGGGGGTATCATAAGCATAAAAAAAGATACTCAACATCGCCGTTTCAGTCGATTATATTGTGAAGAATCCTTACCTTAAATTCAAGGTGAAGAATCAGGAAGCAAAAAGAGAATATCTTACACTTAAGGAATTGAAAATTATAAAAGAAAAGGACATTGAAATAAATAGATTAAGAATCGTTCGTGATATCTTTTTGTTCGCTTGCTATACTGGTTTATCTTACGTTGATATTGCCAAGTTAAATGCAAGCCATATACAGAAAGGAGTAGATGGTGATGATTGGATTATTATAGATAGAACAAAAACATCTACCAGATGTAGAATTCCCTTATTGGATGTTCCAAGGAAAATAATTAAACAATACACGAATTATCCGGTATGTGAGCAGAAAGGATTACTTTTGCCTGTGTTAACCAACCAACGCATGAATAGTTATTTAAAAGAGCTGGCTGACATTTGTAACATCAAAAAGAACCTTACAATGCATGTAGCCAGACATTCATTCGCAACTTCAGTTACTTTAAATAATGGAATTCCGATTGAAACTGTTTCAAAGATGTTAGGCCTACTTCAATAAAAACAACTCAAGTTTACGCTAAAATCATTGTTGACGAAATCTCAACAGATATGAAAAAATTAAAAGAAATATTATGAGTAATTGCTTTATTGTTAGGTTTTGCATGAGAATCTTGTTTAGTTTGAGTACCAGTATCTCTAATTGATCATTAAACCTTCGCCTATGGCGATGGTAATATATGTTTTGTTACGCATTTTATAACTTTGCCTTTATGGCAAAGTACCGAAAACTATCGCATACCGTTTATCACTGTAATTTTCACGTGGTCTTTGTACCCAAGTATCGTTACCGTATTTTGGAAAGCAAAGTGAAAGACATTGTAGACCACAAGATTCGTCAGGTCTGTGAGTGGAATGATGTTGAAATTGAGGAGATGAACATTCAGGCAGACCATGTTCATCTGCTGATAAGCATTCCCCCAAAGCGCTCCGTTTCTGAAATTATGGGAATTATAAAAGGGAAAAGCGCCATTCATCTGTTCAAGACGCGAAAACGGTTGAACGAGAAACCATACTGGGGCAATCATTTTTGGGCCCGTGGCTATTTTGTAACGACAGTTGGCGTAGATGAAGAGCTAATCCGGCGTTACATTCAGCATCAAGAAAAAGAAGAAAAGAAACGCGAAAACGAAAGTCAAGATTACCGCCTCTTTTAGAGGCAGCGGCTCAAGAAAGCCACCACCTCCGGTGGTGGTAGTTTACTAATTAAATGCTATGAGAAAAATTTTGGCAGAAATATCCAAGTAAAGATTCTGGTCTGTTAAATAAAATTAATTTTGAGGGTGAATTTTACAAATCCGGTATTTGATGTGTGTAAGTATTTTGAAGTTGGACTTCAGAGGTCTTTTTTTATAATCTGTAAAATAACTTTCTAGATTTAATGGACAGTAAAATAGATAAAAGGTAATTCCATGATGCAAAAGCTCGGTTTATTAATTGCAGTTTTAATAACGTATTCATATCAGAATTTTGCATTTGCACAAGATAAAAATGTGCAGTTTTATAATTTAAATGAAGAATATAATATTGCTATTCGAGAAGCCAATCAAGCTTTGAGTGATGACTATGGCTTTACCTGGATATCATCTAAAATGGGAATTGTGCGCTATACGATGGATGATATTAGGATATACCACCTGCCTTATAGTTCGGAAGATATCATTATGGTTCACCTTGCCTATAAAAGTGGCGTTTTATATGCTTACACTAATAATGGGCAAATTTTTGAATATAATTCCATCCAAGACAAATTCTATTTGATTTTGGATATGGCAAAGGAGATGAATAATCCTTATATTTTTATAAAAAGAATGCTTTTGGATGGAGAAGGTAAATTATGGATGGCTACCTCTTTTGGCTTATTCAGCTACGAAAAGGGAGAAGGAATAGTAGAACTGGGAGAAAACAAAAATATTGAATATATCGAATGGTATAATGCTACTTCTTTTTTCTATGTAATAAGTGAGCATATAGGATTATTTAATATAGACACAGGTACATTCGAGAATTATTTTGGTCTTCCTGAAGAAGTTATTCATTCCGTCTCAAATTTGTACTATGACCGGCATACAGATGGATTATGGATTGGAACAATGACCAAAGGTCTTTTTTATCTGAAGAATCAGAAGGGGCGTTATAATCTGATATTAATAGATGGTATTCCCAATCAGCCAATATTGGCGCTTGAGGAATGTTCCGATTCAATAATGATGGTAGGGATTGATGGACAGGGGCTTTGGGAGGTAAATATAAATAACGGAAAAATTCTTAATGCTTTTAAAAAAGATGAGGACGATCCACATTCACTTCAGGGAAATGGAGTCTACGATATATTTTGCGACGGCAACGACCGAGTCTGGGTGTGTACGTATACCGGAGGTGTATCTTATTTTGATCAGGCAAATCCTTTGATAACGAATATTAACCATAAAATAAATAATTCAAATTCATTGGTTAATGATGGGGTTAATTCAGTATTGGAAGATTCAAATGGAAATTTATGGTTTGGCACAAACAATGGTATCAGTTACTGGAATACATCAACTAATGAGTGGAAATCTTTTTATCATAACAAAGAGAAGAATGCTCCGGTATTTCACGATTTATGTGAAGATGATAGTGGAAGGATCTGGGCAGGAACTTATTCTTCGGGCGTTTACGTGTTGGATATTAAGTCGGGACGTCAGATACACCATTATTCGCCAGATGAAACAAATGGAGAGTTTAGTCTCAATTATGTTTTTGATATATACAAAGATAGCAAGGGGAATATATGGATTGGAGGCGTGAATGGTGATTTGATTTGCTACAAGGTTAAAGAGAAAAAATTTAAAGTATATGAGAATTTTACTGTAAAGGTAATCAAAGAGTATCAACTGGGGCAAATGCTAATTGGCACGACTCTCGGACTTGTATCGCTGGATACGGAGACCGGTAACACAGAAAGATTGCTCGAAAGGTATTTGGTTTATGATTTTTTTATAGATGGTGACAATGTTTGGGTATGCACAAGCGGTAGTGGTATAATTTCTTATAATATGAAAACAAAAGAGCAAAAACGGCTGACCATTGATTCTGGTTTACCATCAAACTTTGTTAATAGTATTATTTCTTCGGGTGGGTATTTTTGGATCGGTACAGAAAGTGGCTTATGCAGATTGGATAAAGATGGAAACTCCATTCTCTCCTTTAAAACCTTTCCGGAATTATCTGGGGTTTCTTTTAATCAAAATTCTCACTATGTTCAAAAGACTGGTAAGCTAATTTTCGGGACGGATAAGGGGGCGATTGTTTTTGATCCTGATATTATTCCGGCTAGCGAGCAGGAAGGTAAAATATTTTTTCAGGATATGATGATATCCGGACGTTCTATTCGTCAATTACCAAAATTTGAATTGACTGCTCCTTTAGATAGTTTGGGAGAGATTTCTTTAAAATATTATCAAAATACAATTAGTTTGGAATTAATTCCAATCGGAGTTAAGTCTCCGGGATCTAAGTTTTCCTGGAAAATGGAAGGAATTGATGATAATTGGACCAAACCAACAAATAACAGAATTTTATCTTATTCAAATATTCCCAGTGGAACCTATTTTCTTCGAGTAAGAATGTTAGATAGTTCTTTGGATCATATCATTGAAGAGCGTGCTATTACCTTGCACATCATACCTCCATATTGGGAAAGGTGGTGGTTTCGAGTTTTTGTGCTGGTATTTTTTATCGGTTTCGGTGTATTTCTTTTATTCTATTATGTCGATCGATTAAAAAAACGGCATTCTGAAGAGAAGATTCGTTTTTTTGCGAATACGGCTCATGAACTTCGAACATCATTAACTCTTATTAAAGGGCCGATTGATGAAGTCAGTAAAGATCAAAGCCTAACCGATAGCAGCCGTACTTATCTGCAATTAGCGCGAGAACAGGCGAAACGTTTGTTGAATGTTGTCACTCAATTAATGGATTTTCAGAAAGTAGATGTGGGCAAAGAAAAGCTTTCGTTAACTATGGCAGATATTGTTGGAGTTGTGAGAGGTAGAGTCGTGATGTTTGAATCCTATGCACACAGAAGAAATATTAAAATAGAGTTTACTGCTAATTGCCCCGAGTTTGTTACAGCAATTGATGAAGCGATGATCGAAAAAATCGTTGATAATTTACTTTCAAATGCGATAAAGTATTCAAAATCAGGACAGTTGGTTTTTGTTTCAATTGAATGTACACCATCAAAATGGATATTTGAGGTGAAAGATCAGGGAATTGGCATAGATAAGAGAGCCCAGAAACAGCTTTTTAGAGAATACTATCGTGGCGAAAATGCAGTAAACTCAAGAGTTGTAGGATCAGGAATCGGGCTATTGCTGGTAAAAAATTATGTGGATTTACTTGATGGGAAAATTACTTGTAATAGTCAATTGGGCATTGGCTCTACATTTCAGGTTGTGGTTCCTTATAAGGAGGTAAGCGAGTTTGCAAGCTCTGAAGACTTGTTGATGAATTCAACTCTGCTTTTGTCTGAAGAAACTCAGGAAGGCTTAATGGAGAAGGAGTCAATTGAACAAGGTTCAATGCCGAAAATGAAGATTTTGGTTGTTGAGGATAATGACAGCTTACGAGGTTTTTTAAAGTCGGCAATGGCGAATCGATTTCGGGTAAGCATCGCTGAAGACGGAGAGCAAGCGTTGGAAAAGATCAGAAAAGAAGCCCCGGATTTGGTGGTTTCCGACATCATGATGCCAAAGATGGATGGATTTGAACTTTGTCGTAGAATGAAATCAACTTATGAAACCTCTCATATACCTCTCATTCTATTAACAGCTTTGGCTGGCAAGGCGCAGCAGTTGAAAGGTTTGCGACTTGGGGCAGACGGCTATTTGACCAAACCATTTGATGTTTCATTACTTGAGGAACGAATAAATTCAATCATCAAAAACCGGGAAATTGTACGCGACCGGGCTTTAAAGATTATAAAACATAGTGAAAACGAGGTTGTTTTGGAGAATGAATTAAACGACGCATTTATGAAACAAATGTTGGTGGTAGCACGCGAAAACATTTCAAATGCAGAGTTTTCACGAAATGATTTTGCGGCCGCTATGAATGTGAGTCCTTCGCTTTTGTATAAAAAAATGAAATCGTTGACAGGTCAGTCTCCAAGTGATTTTGTTAGGTCAGTCCGACTTGATCATTCATTAGAGTTGTTAAAAACAAAAAAATATACTATTACCGAAGTAAGCGAGATGTGTGGTTTTTCCAGCATAGGTTATTTCGGTATGGTCTTTCGTAAACATTACGGTAAATCCCCCTCTCAGGTTTTCGATTAATCTAATATTAAATAAGTAGAATCTCCATTTTGTTTCATTAGGTTGTATTTATATGTTGTTGTTATTGAGTGTTTTGTTTATTGTATGTTTAGGTATATCTCAAAACAGTAATCAATTATCTTAAAATAGCAATTAGTGTTTTTATGCGATTTTATATTTGTTCGAGTGAAGTAGAAGATATGTGTTTACATTCTCTTTTACTAGCAGTACAACACCTAACTTGTCAACCTTAAATATGAATGAACTAAGCAGAAAATTATCACTTTCTATTTGTTGTGGCGTAGCCATATTGTCGATGACTAACTACAATTTGAGGCGTTGGTTAACTTCTAAATTTATAGCCAACTTAACAATTAAGCGATCCACTTATTTGGCAATACAAGATGCTTGTTCTTCATTAAAAAGACG
Organism: uncultured Draconibacterium sp.; assembly: GCF_963677155.1. Taxonomy (NCBI): domain Bacteria; kingdom Pseudomonadati; phylum Bacteroidota; class Bacteroidia; order Marinilabiliales; family Prolixibacteraceae; genus Draconibacterium; species uncultured Draconibacterium sp. The sequence goes on from NZ_OY781884.1 coordinate 4,872,104, forward strand.
TTTACCCTCATTTATCGATCTCTACAATAGTTCAATTCCCCAGCCTTTCTACTTTTCTCGCCCCATCGGAGAGAATCTAGGAATAGGTTTGCTAAAACTTTACACTAATACATGAATCGAAATATTAACTAAAAAGATGTTTGCTTATGATGAATTACTTTAAAACTTTTTTACAACAATTTATGAATTATTTGAAGAATACACCTTTTTCGCAGAAGATGGTTATTGCCTGTTACTATGGGTGATCATTTTGTATCTGTGATGATAAAAAACTTTATTAATGAAACTTAATTAAAATAAACACAAAATGAGAAAATCTTATTTTATTTTTTTATATGGTTTATCTCTGGTTTTTCTATTTGCGGCTTGTAATGATACTGATATAATCGAAAAAATACCGGAAGTAGAAAACCAATATGACCCGAGTAAACCCACAATGGCTTCTGAAATTTTACCCGATAGGGGGGTTATTGACCAAACTTTTATTGTAAACGGGAATTTCCCTGGCGAGCTTTCTGACATGAAGGTCTATTTTGACAAGAAAAGGGCTGTTATCACTGCTACAGATGGAATTAGTATAACAGGTCTTGTGCCAAAACAGCAGGAAGGACGAAATCAGATATCGTTAGTATTTGGAAACGATAGTATTGTGCCTGATGGAATGTTGTTTAAGTATAAACAAAGCCGTTCGCTTAAAACCATTGCTGGAAAATTGGGCGAGGATAATTGGATGGAAGATGCCGATTATGCAGGAGCTGCTTTAGATGCGGTAACTTTTGGTGAAGTTTATTGGGTAGCTACGGTTGCAGGACAAACAGCTGATAACATTATTATGATTCAAGCCGGATGGGAGAACCGAGTGTTCTTGTTGTCGCAGGATGACAATAAAGTTCAAAAGCTTGGATCTCCCGATAATTTATGTGCACCAGCTGTTCCCAGTACACGCGACAAGTTTTTTGTAACCAGGTTTCGTGGTGGTGGCGACCGCACCATTTATTATTATTCAAAAGAAAACAGTTGGGAATATAATACAACAGGCATTGTTTTAAAGCAGAGTGATTATCCTGCAGACCACCTTCCTTCAATGACTTTTGCAGAAGATGATAACTTGTTGTATGCAATGGATAACCAAGGGCGCATAGCAGAAATAAATTTGGATGATAAAACGTATCAGGTTTATGCTTCGGCAGCTAAAAAGCCGGGAGGTATTAACCCCGATAATTATGGTGGCGAAATAACAGGAGATCTTCCTTCTGCTTTTGGTGGTTGGAATGATTCTTATCTCTGTTATAGTAAATACCATCAATGTTTTTTTGCAACTTTTACTAGTCAAAATGCAATTTATAAGCTCGTAAAGAATGCTGATAATACATGGACATCGACTTTGTATGCAGGAAATAATGGGAAAGGAGTAACAACCGGTGATCGCCTTGTGGATGCACAGTTCTATAATCCTTTAGGAATGGTTGTGAATGAAGACGGTGAAATTTTCGTCTGCAATAGGAATGGTAATTATTGGGAGGCAGCCGGACATTATATCTCGGTTATTAAAGGAAACATGGTAGAAGTGGTAGCTGGCGATCCGGGTAAAAGGGATCCGCTGGTCAATGGAGATCCCTTGGAGTCCACATTCTCAAGTCCTCGTAATATTGTACTTGACTCAGAGGGAAATTACATTATCGCAGGAGGAAGGGATAACACAGTGAGAAAACTTTCCATTGAATAATAACCCCAAATGTAAAACCATTTTAATTGGATAATAACATGAATAAATATATAATAGCGATAGCATTTCTGCTAGGAATCTTTTGCCAGCTACCTGCCAGGGCACAGTCTGATTTAACCGTTGCCGGTTTGGTTATGTCTGAAACAGGAGAAGCATTAATTGGAGTTACGGTAATTGTAAAAGAAATCCCCGGGAAAGGTGTAGTAACCGATGCAGACGGACGTTTCAAACTTACCGGTTTAGAAAAAGATCATACACTAATATTTTCTTACATTGGATATGAGAAACAAGAACTTAAAGTTACAAAAACCAATGAGCGAATACGTATAACACTGAACGAAGAAGTTAATGCTCTGGATGAATTAGTAGTTGTTGGGCATAGTACACAGCGTAAGGCTTCTGTTGTTGGGGCAATTGCTAACGTAGAAGTTAAGGACTTAAAGGTGCCAGCTACTTCTGTCTCTAATATGCTAGGAGCCCGCGTTCCTGGTATTATTGCAGTAACACGAAGTGGTGAACCTGGAAAAGACTTTTCCGAATTCTGGATTCGGGGTATCAGTACTTTTGGAGCCGGTTCAAGTGCTTTAGTACTAATTGACGGTGTTGAAGGAGATATGAATACTCTTGATCCAGAGGATATTGAAAGCTTTTCGATTTTGAAAGATGCCTCGGCTACGGCGGTATACGGCGTTCGGGGAGCGAACGGTGTGGTATTGATTACGACTAAGCGTGGGCGTGCTGGTAAGCTTTCAGTAAACTTAAAAATGAATAGTGGTTATTCCTATTCTCCACGTATGCCTGAATACGTTGATGCAAATCAGTATGCAGCACTGGCCAACGAAGCAGCTTTGTCTAGAGGGATTGAACCGATTTATAACGCTGTCGATTTACAGTTGTTTCGTAGTGGAATAGACCCTGATCTTCACCCGAACGTAAACTGGAGGGATGTTATTTTGAAAGATTATACAATGAACCAACAGGTTCACTTAAGCGCTTCCGGTGGTGGACAGGCTGCCCGTTACTATATGAGTTTGGGAGTGTTGAGTAAAGATGCTCTTTTTAAACAAGATGCCGGGATTAATAAATACGATACCAATGTTAACTATAAACAATATAACTTCCGCGCGAATATCGACATGAATTTGACAAAGTCTACCATCATGTCGTTGGGCTTGGAAACAATATTGGTAACGCAAAACTATCCAGGTTTTGGAAACGACAGCCAGTCCTTATGGGATGCTCAGGCTAATATGACCCCGGTTACTGTTCCGATTATGTTTTCAACCGGACAGGTTCCTGCATACGGAAGTAATAATGATCAGGTAAGTCCTTATGTATTACTTAATTATACCGGTTACAGGAAGTTTTATAAAAACACAAATAACCTGACCCTTCAGTTCGAACAAGATTTGGGCATGTTAACTCAGGGGCTCAAGTTTACAGCGCTGTTCAGTATTAATGCCAATTCTGAAATGACGTCATCCCGGGCTAAAACTCCGGCTTTATACTATGCCCTCGGAAGGAAACGGGACGGTTCTCTGTCCATGGAGAAAAAGCGGGATGCAGCTGATCCGGTATTTTCAGTAGATACGTATGTCGACAGAAAATACTATCTTGAGGCACATGCCAATTACGAACGAGTGTTTGATAAGGTACATCGTGTTACAGGTTTGTTTCACTATTACCAGGAAGATTATATTAGTTCTTATGACAGATCTATACCGTGGGACCCGAAACCCTTAACAGACCTTACTGCAATACCAAAACGTTATCTGGGCTTTTCCGGACGCGCTACCTATTCGTATCAGGACACTTATATGGTCGAAGGAAACGTTGGTTATACTGGATCAGAAGCGTTTGAAAATGGCAAGAAATTCGGTATTTTTCCGGCCATTTCAATTGGATGGATACCAACACAGTATGCGGCGGTTAAAAATGCTGTGCCATTTCTTAATTATTTGAAATTCAGGGGGTCTTATGGTAAGGTTGGTAACGACCGGATGGATGTACGCTTTCCTTATCTCACCCTTATGGGAGAAACTGGTAGCGGTTTGTGGCGTTCAGGAAGTGGTTACACCGAAACTCAGGTTGGTTCGTCGAATCTAAGATGGGAAACTGCAACAAAATCGAATTTTGGTATTGATGCGAAATTTTTCAAGGAAAGTATTGATGTAACTGTTGATTTTTTCAAGGATGTTCGTTCGGGCATTTATCAGCAACGACAAAGTATTCCTGCCGAAATGGGGTTGGTTAGTTTACCTTTTGCCAATGTTGGTAAAATGAAGAGTTGGGGTATTGACGGACATATTTCATATACCAAGCAATTTAATAAAGAAACATATATGATCTTGCGTGCCAATTTTACGCAGTCAAAAAATAAGGTATTAGAATATGAAGAGTCTATTGTTCGTTATCCATACCAATCAAGTGTTGGATACCAGTGGGAAATTAACCGTGGGCTTATTGCTTTGGGCTTATTTGAAGACGAAGCTGATGTAATGAACAGTCCGAAACAAACTTTTGGAGGTGATGTATTACCCGGTGATATTAAGTATAAAGATGTGAATGGAGATGGTGTAATTGATGACTACGATGTAGTTCCTTTGGAATATTCTTCTAAGGCTCCGCAAATACAGTATGGTTTTGCCACCGAATTTGGGTGGAAAAACTGGAATCTAAGTGTTTTGTTCGAAGGAGTTAGCCGTATTAAATACTTTAGCGGCGGTAATGGTTTCTTCCCATTTGTGGGGAAAGAAACAGGTAATGTACTTTCTGATGTAGCCGATCAGTCTAAGCGTTGGACTTCAGCCGAAATATCCGGTGATCCTGCAACAGAAAATCCTAATGCCCGTTTCCCTAGGCTTTCATACGGAAGCAATCCCAATAATAACCGGAATTCAACTTTTTGGTTAAATGACGGAAGTTATTTGAGGTTGAAAAATGTACAGCTATCGTACCAAACAAAAGCTAATTTCCTTAAAAAAGTTGGTATTCAAAATGCTACCTTTAGTTTAATTGGAGATAACTTATATGTTTGGGACAAACTGAAAGATAAAAGTTTTGATCCAGCTCAAGCTAGCAGTAACGGTGCTAGATATCCGCTGCAAAGAATCTATACAGTACAAATGAATCTTAAATTTTAACACACATTACAATGAAGATAATAAATTGGATATACAATAGAGGCTTTTTAGCGTTGGTTTTTGGCCTTTTAGTATTTACCTCGTGTGAAAAGTACATCGATATTGATAAATATGTGTATGACAAAACAACTATCGATTCTATATTCTTTTCTAAAACCAAAACCTTTGAATATATAAATGGGGCAGCAGAATTATTAAAAAATGAATCGAACTTTGTTGGAGACTGGGATGGTAAAGCTGATTTCCCGACTGGTATGGGGGCTGACGAGGCAATTCAGCCATGGGTAAATGCAGACCATCCGGGAAGTTGTTTGGTGGTTGATCAGGTCTCCCCTCGAGATACAAAGAATGTTAATCCGTGGCCGGATTATTACAAAGGAATTCGTAAAGCAAACATCATTCTGAGCCGGATTGATGCTAACCCGGAATTAACAGATTCAGAGATGAGGGATTATAAAGGACTAGCTTACTTTTTGAGAGCTTACTTCTATTATGGCCTGGTACGTTTATATGGCCCGGTTCCTATTTTACCCGACGAACCTTTCGATACTGATGCATCGGTACAGGAGACTTCTTTTGAGCGGTCATCGTATGACGATTGTGTGGAATATATTTGCGAGAATATGGAAATGGCTGCACAGTTGCTTCCCCGTGATCGCGAAATAGCCTACCAGTTTATGCCAACTAAAGGTGCCGCAATGGCTGTTATTGCACGTATGCGACTTTATTCTGCCAGTCCATTGTATAATGGTAATACGTATTATGCCGACTGGAAACGTAGTGATGACACTCCATTTATTTCTCAAACAGAGGATCCTGCACGCTGGGGAAAGGCAGCTGCAGCATTTAAGCGGATTATTGATTTAGGAAAATATGAGCTTTACACTGAATCCCGAATTGAAAATGACCGGAATACGGGAACTTTACCGCTTCCTGATACTAATGATCCAAATCTGAAGTCACAGAGTTTCCCTGATGGCGCGGCAGATATTGACCCTTATTTGTCTTACAGAGCACTATTCGACGGCTCGGTAACACCTGACCGAAATCCAGAGTTGATTTATTTTTGTGTGGAATCTAATATAAATACTCGTTTTTCTTTCCCTTCAAAGCAAGGAGGAAATAGTACGCTCAGTGTGCCTAAAGACGTAGTTGATGCTTTTAGTATGGCTGATGGAAGATCGTTCAGCGAGGCTACTGATGTGGAAAAATCATGGAAGGCTGTTGGTACCGGTCAAACATTTTCTGAAAACTATGTACTTAGTGCCGACCGCGCCTACATGGATGATAATCGTGAACCACGCTACTATGTTTCCATTGGTTTTAATTATTGTGTATGGCCAGGTACGTCTTATCGTGGTACAACTGCCGGAACAACAAATTTGGCTGCCACTTATTACAAGGATGGTAACGCCCGCGGTAGTGATTTTAACTCCAACCGCACAGGGTACACTGTTCGCAAATGGGTAAACCAGGAAGATTGCAGAACATGGGATGGAAGTGTAAAGACCAAATATTATCCAATTTTTCGTTATGCAGAAGTATTGTTAGGCTATGTTGAAGCTATGAATGAAATTACCGATTCATATACCGATGAGGCTACCGGGATAACGGTATCAAGAGATGTTAATGAAATGGTAAAATACTTTAACCAGATTCGTTATCGTGCAGGTTTGCCAGGAATAACAGAAGCAGAGGCAGCAAATTACGAGACCATGAAGGAATTGATCAAACACGAATGGCAGATAGAATTCTTCTTTGAGGATCATCGCTATTATGATCTCCGCCGTTGGATGGATGCCCCGGAAGCTATGAGTAAACCAGTTACCGGACTGGATGTGAGTGCTAAGTCTTCAGAACGTGAAAGCTTTTATATGTCGAAGATTTGGAACACAGAAACAGCAATGAAGCGTGTTTGGGATAACAAGATGTATTTCTTTCCAATAAGTCAAAACGTGTTGGATAAGAACGGTAAGCTGGTTCAAAATCCGGGCTGGTATTAGAATGTATTAATTTAAAAATGAGACAATAAAATGAAAAAAATAATATTATTTTCTTTATCACTTGTAGCTTTATTCGTTGGATGCGAAGAGGACGAATCTCCGATGAATAAAGAGTTGTTCCCGCAGAAAGTATACATTGTCGGAGCTAGAGATCGGGTTATTGATCGGGATGTTGATCTGGGGAGTTCACCGGATACGATTTCTGTTTCTGTTGCAGTAAGTGGTTCCCTACCTCTGGAAAGGGATGTAACGGTTACGCTTGGTGAAAACCCTGATGAAATAACTCTGTATAATGCTAGAAATGTTTCAGGAGAGGCTGTGCAATATCAGAAACCCGAAGAGGCCATTTATAGTTATCCTCTAGATCAGGTGACTATTAAAAGCGGAGATATTTACAGTACATATCCAATCGTTATCAATCCGGCAACATTGCAGCCTGATTCCCTGTACATGATTCCGTTACGTTTGACTTCAATCTCGGATTATGAATTGGCAGAGAATGATACAACCGTATTGGTTAAACTAAATTTGACAAATGACTATGCCGGATTGTATTATGTTGAGGGGATATTAAAAAATACCACAGATGCAAATGATTCTTTGGTTTATAAAATGGCCAGAAATCTAATAGCAACCGACAATGGTAGTACCGTGCGTATGTTCCACTTTAATAATGAAACTAAAGATTATCGTTCTGATTATGCTTTTAAGATTGCAGTAAATGAGGCTGACAGTACCTTGAGCTATGCTACCTGGGATCAGTTTACAATTCACGATGGAGGAGGTATGTATTATCCAAGTGTGAGATTATATGATTTTTGGTATGAGTACGACAACAACGGAACCCGCTGGCGGGCCGAAGGAGTGATGTACAATGAACGTAAATCAATGGAAGACCAGTACCAGCTTGATGACTGGTTAGAAGAACACGGGAAATAGGTGTTAGGAAAGGGAAGTAGGGCAGTTTTGCCCTACTTTTCTTGCGATATCTTATTCTACTACAAAAACGGATGTATAGTTCAAAATATCTTTTTTAGCCATATAAAAATGTAAAAAACAATACAAGTTAAATGCCCCAAGCGGATTCCTAACTAAAGCACAGTAAGTTTTGAATTACGGAAAGGAGTACAAGAGAGAAGTCTTTAACTTTAACTCCCGAAAGCCGAAACATTTCGAAAAAAGAGACTTCAAAAATTGATATTAAATTATAGAGGCCAAAAAATTGAAACGATCAGCCTCCAACGTTGTAAAATTATGAAATTAAAAATGAAATTGAGGTATCGAAAATCTTTCGTTACCATTATTAGCTTAATAAGTATTACTGTTGTAAGTGTTGTTTTTCAGGGATGTCAAGAAGAATATTTGAATGAAAGTGAAGAATTGCCTTACCTTGAGTTGAGTTCTTTGTTAGAAGGAAATGTAATGCCTGCTGATTATGAAATTTTGAAACAAGCACAAGTTAGACTTGCTAAATATGTTTCTTCAGAAGATGGTAAATTCGTACTTAAATTAGAATCTGGTAATCCAGTTAATATATCGAATAACCTGTTCGAGTATTTTCAATCAACAATCAGTAATGCGAACAACATCCTAAAGGATGGCAACTATGAAATTAAGGGCCATTTGATTCGCAAAAAAAGCCCTGCGAATATATCCAGGCTTAAATCAGGAGTTACCGAGGATCATGGTGATTATTATGTGGCAGCGTCAGGTATTGATTACACATGGTATGGAATGAATATAAATGTTAGTCATGAAGATGTCGCCGAATTTCAAGCTGGAACATTTGGTTCATCTTATTTACTATCAAAATATAGGACTGGCGTTCCACAAGTTGATGCTTGGATACAATCTGCTGAAGCAGTTACGTTCTTTACAGGTCTGCTTAGCAGTGTTTATGACAATGGAGATGGGTTTTCAATTGTTTGCATTCTTTATGTACCAACATATGCAGTTACGTATTAAAGAAAGGTTTAATATATAGTATCAAATAAATTGATCGATAATTAGTTAATGTTATATTAAACGTTTAAGTTATGAAAATAGAAAAGACATATAAGTCGTATAAAAATCTTCTGTTTGCTGTTTTATGCTTCTTATCAGGCATTTACACATTAACAAATGAACAATATAAAAGCTTATATGGTTGGTTTATTTTGGGAATATCCTTTCTTTTTCTATCTACTTTTTGGGGACAAAAGAAATTGAACGTATTCCAACGTAAACTTCTTGTAAGTACATCATACATCATTGCAATAGGTTTGATCATTTTAGGCTTGTATAAATTACTAATAACATAAATCCATATTTAGCGATAGGTGAGTTATTAGAGATCAGCTTTTACAATTAATAGCTGTTTTTTTACCGGAAGTATTTATGCTTCCGGTAAGTTTTTCGAGCACAATTGATTTGAACCCGACAAAAGCTAAAGGCATTGGGAAGGTACAACTACACAACAATGAATATATGCTGTACATAACAAAAAAGGATCTTTTGCAACTCAATGTGGTGCTCGGCAAAAAAATAGATATTTAGTGATTTTATGCGTATATTGTTTAAAATCATTGTGTTATCCGTTGTGCATAAAAAAGGTTTTATCATTTGATCGATTAGTACTAATGAAAAGACATTTTTTTAATATTTTGGTAATTACACTATTTCTCGGAGGTGTCTTCATCACTTCTGGGAAATTTGTAAATACTACAAATACTCCAAAGCTTTACTTTGTAATTGCAACATTCCTGGTTGTCGTGGCAATTACTGCCAAACATACAAGAAAGATAAATCTCGGTTTTTTATCGAGTAAAGCAACCTTTTGGGGAATAAGCATTATTTGTTTTATGCAGGCATGTTACGGGCTATGCCAGCTTGCAGGTTGGCTCCCGTCAAATCATGCTAAATTTGCGATAACAGGAAGTTTTGATAACCCGGCTGGGTTTGCATCGGTTTTGGCAATTGGTTTCCCAATAATCCTGTTTTTACTTTCAAAATCAAAAAATGTTGCGAAATATTTGGCAAGTATAATATTGTTGGTGCTTGCAATTGCAGTCTTTTTTTCCGAATCACGTACAGGAATGCTATCAATATTAATATCATCTATAGTTTTCGTGCTATTTCAAGCTAATATTGTGGGTAAATTCCGGCAATTTAGAAATTGTAAACTACTTACAATTGTAATTATGATTTGTTTATTGTCTGGGGCTTACATTTTATATCTTCAAAAAAAAGACTCAGCAAATGGCCGGCTATTAATATGGAAGGTATCAGCTAAAATGATAAGAGACAAATCTATTTTAGGACACGGATATGGTGCTTTTCAGGCAGAGTATATGGATTACCAGGCAGTGTATTTTAAAAATAACCCTAATTCAAACTTTACTCAACTGGCCGATAATGTAAAACACCCTTTTAATGAATTTATAAAAGTTGCCGTTGAGTTCGGATTAATTGGGCTGGCAATTATCCTTTCAATTATTTTGTTTGTTTTATGGAAGCTAATAAAATCAAAGCATGAAAAGAGTGGGCTTATTTTAAGTGGACTGGTCTCTTTTCTTGTATTTGCATGTTTTTCGTATCCTTTGCAGCATGTGGTAGTTTGGATATTGCTTGCATTTTATCTTTTAATGTTTTTGCCATCAAAAGAAATCAGTATAAACAATACTCCCATCTCAGTTATTACAAGAGGTATAATATTTATTGTATGTGTATTATGCTTGTTTTATATAACTAAGCAGATACGTGCAGAAATGAAATGGAAAACCATTGCAATAAATTCATTAAGGGGAAATACCGAAAAAATGCTGCCTGAATACAAAAAGTTGTATTCAACATCGCTAAAACAAAACCCGTTCTTTTTATATAATTATGGTGCAGAACTGAATGTTGCAGGCAAATTTGATACAAGCATCGAAATCCTAAATGAATGCAAAAAGCGGTTTAATGATTACGATTTACAAATGCTTCTGGCTGACAATTATTACAAAAAAGGCGAAGTTGAGCGAGCAATCGAGGTATATAAGTATGCTTCGAATATGGTTCCATGTCGATTTTTGCCATTATACAATCAATTCGAAATATATAAAGAAACAGCCCAATACAGCGATGCGGCAAAGTGTGCAAATGATATAGTCAACAAGAAAATAAAGATTCCATCATATACAATTCGTTCAATCAAAGCGCAGGCTGAAAGCTATCTGAAAGAAACTGAAAAGCATGCGTGGTAATATCTAATGTAAGCAAATTTCAAATCCAATAAACTGAACCGAGATTTTTAGAAAACTATCTAACAAAAAATAACGATATAGAATGAAAACTAAACAAATCAGAATCATTATCTTAATTATTTTTTCTATTGCAATTGGGATAGGCATAATTGTCCGTTTATTGCGTCCTGAAACGGAATTAGAAAAAGTAATCCGTCACTATAAAAAGGAGCAAAATGAAGAAAAATTGGCTGCTGCCCACTTTTTGATTGATAACATGGACGGAAGCTATTCTTATAGTGGAGAAGCTTATGAGATTATCCGAAAAGTATATAACGGTTTAAGCTTTGTCTCGGAATCAGAACGTAATAAAACACTTAAAAACAAACTTGACACTTTGCGGTACTTACCGGAACTGGCCATTGAATACGATACAGGTAGCATTAAAGCTGAATTTCTTATAAAACATATTGATTTTGCTTACAATCTATGGAAAAAATCACTTTGGAATAAAGATGTGAGTTTCGACAATTTCTGCGAGTACATTTTGCCTTACAAATATAGAAATGAAGGAATCTCAGAATTCATTGGGGAATATAACAGGATGTATTCTCCCATCCTTGATCATATTTATTTTGGGGAGGGCCCCAGGTACAATGCAACTAATGCCAATCCTGTGGCTACATCGGGTAGAAGCAATAACAACATTGGACCAGTTAAATTATTTCCAGAATCAAAAAAGTTAATATTCAGCAATATCGAAAATGAAAGAGAGGGGACTAAAACGCTCTTCGTTCAATACTCCAATGTGAAGCGACGCAACAAAATGAGGATATTTGTTAACAACAAAGATACTATATATGCCAATTTAGAACCTTTAAATAGTTTGCATGATTTTGCCAAACGTCCTTTAAAAATACCTATCGAATTACTACAAGGGGTAAATACAATTGAGATTGCTGCCTGCGACGATACCATTGCAATTGACTACATCGAAATTGTGCCATTTGAAAAGTACTACCGGGATGATGCAAACTATAAAATAGTTGACGGTGCGAACTATATCATTACGAATGCAGCCAATAATAATTGTCTCGAAATCGAGAATGGATCTTCATTAAACAATGCGCTTTTATGCTATAATGATTACAACGGTGAAATGTATCAGCATTTCAATGTTCAGAACATCGATTATGGATTTCTAAATCTTTCTCCTTGCCACATGGAAGGCAATCAAAAATGTTTAGATGTAGCCTGGGCTTCAAAATCGAATAATGCAGCCATTATAATGTACGATTTCAATAAACAGTCAAACCAGCTATGGGCAGTTATCCCTGTTGGTCATGAAAAGTACAAGATCATAAACCGGATGAGTGGTAAATGTCTTGAAATCTCATCCAGTAATAATCAGGTTGTTCAAAATGAATATATAGGTTCAGAGAGTCAGCACTGGATTTTCAAAAGAGCGGATAATACTATTTATTTCAACAAAAAATTCCATGTGCCACAAAACTCCGTTTTAGAAGCTACACGAAGAATAGCCGAAGAGCTGGATTTTGATTGGATGTGGTTGGATACAAACCTGCCGGAATTGCCTGCTCGTGATATTTTGAACACAAAAATTGGAAATTGTGCTGTTGAGGCTCCGTTTCAACTCTCTGTTTTACGTTCGCTTGGAATCCCTGCCGTAATTGATTTCTATCCGGCTGGGGCAAATTCAAGCGTTGCCCATGAGTTTAATTCGATTATCGACAAAGACAATCATGCAATATATTGCCAGTTGGGTGAAATACCAGGGACAGGAAATGTGCCAATGCCCGCATCTAAAGTGTTTAGGACGAGCTTTTCAATAAACGAAAACAGCTTACCTCTTTTGAAAGATAAAAATGATAGTATCCCTACCCTTTTTCAAAATATCCATTTATATGATGTAACAGATGAATATTGTGCCACAACGGATGTTAATGTTGACTTATTTAAACCTGATGGTGCGAATTACAAGTATGCTTATCTATGCGTTTTCTCTAATAATGCATGGCATCCTGTTTGGTGGAACCGTATTTCAAACAATAAATGTTCATTTAAAGATATGGGGCTTGGTGTATTATACCTGCCTGCTTATTATACCAATACTGAAAGTATAAAGGGTGCTGGTTATCCTTTTATTATAAAAAATGATAGTACGGTTGAAAAAATAATCGTTAACAAGAATGCAGTTCAAACGCTTGTTTTAAAGCGAAAATATCCATGGAAAGGTGGTGGGTTAGATGGCAGGATGAATGAAGGTAAGTTCCAAGGGGCCAATAAACCTGACTTCTCCGATGCAGTCACTTTATATACTTTCAAGGGAAATACTGAACCCATATTCTACAACCTGCCGGTTAATTGCAACAAAAAATTTACTTATGCGCGTTACTGTGGCGCAAATGGCACCAATTCCACATTAAGCGAATTGATGTTTTTAAATGAAAAAGGAGTTGAAATTCAAGGAGAACCTATTGGGACACCCGGGAGCTATTTGGATGCAGGAAATACACTAGAGAAAGCGTTTGATAAAGACGTATTAACCTTTTATGACGGAGCAAAACCAGACAGTACCTGGATTGGATTAAAATTCACGAAGCCTGAAATTGTAAAAACAGTTCGTTTTATCCCCCGGAACGATGGAAACTGTGTTGAAATCGGAGATGATTATGAATTGGAATACTGGAATAACAGTGAATGGCAATCATTAGGCAAACAAACCGCAGAAACTGATTCGCTTGTTTACCGTAGCTGTCCTAAAAATGCACTTTATATCTTACACAACCATACCAAAGGAAAAGAAGAGCGGATATTTACCATTGATAAAAATGGTAAGCAAATTTGGTGGTAAAATAGATGGAAGTTATGAATACAAGGTATTTGCATTTGCTTTAATTCGTAAACTTAAATCAACTTAGTTGGCAGTATGGAAATCAAACAATATTTCTATGAAAAAATTAAAATGGAGACAATCAAACATTCCGGCACGTAGGTAATGATTATATTACGAGTAAAATACATCTGCTTTTTAACGTATTTTCGGTTGATTCATTATCTGATAGACTATTTCTTTTAAAATATAAGATATTAAACCTGGTATTTTATACCAACACGATAATAGTACACATGAAAACAATAATCTTCATCTCATGCATCTTTTCTCTTTTTAGTTTGAATGTTCAGGCACAGGAAGTGAGTAACGATTCTATTCAAAGCCTTTTTCTCAAGCAGCTCTCTCTTTATCCGCAGGAGAAAATTCATGTACATACTGATAAGTCTTCCTACGTTTCGGGAGAAACGATTTGGTTACGTGTTCATTTGGTTGATGCGCTGTTTTTGAAACAAGCCAATGCCAGCCGTTATGTGTATATCGAATTGATTAATCCGCTTGCCGATGTGGTAAACCGGGTGATGCTACGCTCTGACAGTCTGGGGTGTTTTTACGGGAATGTAAAAGTTGATGAAACGTTGCCGGAAGGCAATTATACCTTGCGGGCTTATACCCGCTATATGCAAAATTTGGGTGAGGATTACTTTTTCAGAAAGTCGATTCATGTTATTGACCCGCTATCTGCTCAAATTTCTCCTGAGATTGATTTTGCTTTCGATGATAATAAGGTGAACGTAACAGTCTATTTTACAGATAAGATCAGCGAAAATCGGATTGTCCCCGATGCATGTAGCCTGTTTGTTGACGGCAACCTAAAAGGGGAAGGTGAAAAATTATCATTCGAGGAAGATTCATCTTATTACACGTTTCAACTAAAGGGAGTTCGTAACCAGTCGGTACTTCTTCTTCAAACAACTTATAAAGGACGGTATTACAATCGTTTCTTCAGAATTCCCCATCCTGATGATAGCTTTGACGTTTCCTTTTTCCCGGAAGGAGGGCACGCATTATTGCAAACAGGGTTTCAGATGGCTTTTAAAGCACTGAAAAAAGATGGCTGGCATGAAAATGTGAAAGGGATTATTTATGACGACACGGGGAAGGAATGTGCAAGCTTTGAAAGCAGTCATTTGGGAATGGGGCAGTTTCGTATGTATTACTTCCCGGAAAGGACTTATTATGCCGTTTGCACGAACGAACAAAATATATCAAAACGGTTCCCGCTTCCCATGGCAGAACCTGACAATGTTACACTGAAAGCAAACTGGGACAAAGGCAAGTTACGCTTAAGCTTGCTTAAGTCAAAAGATTATGAAATGCCTTCTAATGTGTCTTTGGTGGCACATTTACGGGGTGTGGTTCTTTATTCGCAACCGTGGGATGAAAAGCGGGGCTACCTAAGCTTTGAGAAAGGTTTTTTCCCCGCTGGGATTGTACATCTTTTATTAATCGACAAAGACCGGAATATCCTGAGCGAGCGCCTGGTGTTTTCAAATCAAAACAGTACAATTGCCAGAGTTAATGTAAAGTCTGATAAAACAGGCTATCAAACCCGCGATAAAATTAATCTGAAGATACAAGTCACCGATGAAAATCAAACACCGTTATCTGGTAGCTTCTCTATTGCTGTAGTGGACAAGCGAGATGTTGCTATTGATACTACTTCCAGTATTATTTCCACGCTTCTGCTTACTTCCGAGCTGAGAGGCTATATTGAATCGCCCATGAGCTACTTGCGAAATGATGCTCCAAAAACAATTGCAGCATTGGATGTACTGATGATGACGCAGGGGTGGCGAAGATATAATGTGCCGGACATACTTCGGGGGAATTTGCAGACGGAGCAAAAATATCCGGTGGAGTCAATCCGTCAGTTTTCAGGGAAAGTAACTGGTATTTTCTCAAGCCTTAAAGATGGCAGTATTTCACTGATTGCCCACAAGGACTCAATTCTGGGGACTTCGTTCGTTAAACCGGAAGAGGACGGTAAGTTTGTTTTCTCCAATGTTGATTATCCCGATAGTACACAGTACCTTATACAAGCGTTGAGGAAGAAGGGCTCGAACCTTGCTTTTATTGAAATGGATTCCATAGAAGTATTTCCGCCGGTTACATTACCTCCATTAGTTGCTCCTGAAAAGCCCGGCTCCGAAGAATCTTATCTTGTCAAGGCGAATGAAAAATATACCATTGAAAATGGAATGCGGCTCATTAATCTCGCAGAAGTTGTAGTGAAAGGACATCGAAAGATTCAACCGAAAACTGAATCGCCCTATTATTCAGTTTCAACATCATTTGTTTTGGGAAGCGAGGACATAGAAAAGGCAAACTTTATGACCATCTTTGACCTACTACGTCGCCTCCCGGGTGTTACAATTATAGGTGGTGAGGTTTCTTATCATCAGGCAACACCTATGCTTATTCTTGACAATATGCCAACTGATAATTTTGACTATGATCTATTAAATGTGAATGATATCAGTGATGCTTTTGTGTCGCCGGCCACTTCGGTAATGCCCATATTCGGTGCCCGGGCGGCAAATGGAGCCATTGTAATCAACACCAAAAAGGGATTTGTGGCTAAAAACAGTTTGAATAAGAATATGCAGGTATTTACTCCTATCGGCTACCAACAGCATGTTGAGTTTTATTCGCCCACTTACGAAACAGAAGAACAACGAAGGAACGCGACCCCGGACCTGCGCTCTACAATCTATTGGCATCCAAACGTCAGCACAGACAACACAGGGAGTGCTCATCTGAGTTTTTATTCTGCTGATTTGCCGTCGCAGTATGGTATTGTCCTTGAGGGGGTAAGTAGCTTCGGGCACCTGATTAATTTAACAGACGAAGTGATAGAAGTTGAATAATAACTTTTTAGAAAAAATTGGAAATGAACCCGTTGCTAAACATGACAATGAAATACATAATTAGGAATGCGATCCCTTTTTTTCTGTTGTTGATTCTACTGTTGTGTACGAGCAGGTTTCCCAGGGGAGTGATGCTCGTATAGACAGTTTCAGTCAGGCCGTTTTGGATACGGTAAGAAATATTCAGAAATCCACTTTTGATATCATTGGTGAGAAGTTTTCATTGTACGAATTAGGAGATTCATTAGCGACCTGTGAGACAAATTTAGAAACTTACTAAATAATTGACATACGCTCAACCTAAGTTTATTAATTCGCGAAACAATACATTCATAAAGTCGGGCAAAAAGCCAATAAAAGAGTTAAAAAACATCCTATTCATATTCCTTAAACATAAATCCATTTATCAAAAATATTATTATTTTTGGCACACGTAGAAATCAATTAAAAAACCAAGCAAAATGGAACTAGTTAAGTGTACCCACTGTAACGAAGACAATAAAACTAATGCCAAATACTGCCGTTATTGTGGATACGAGCTGCCAAAAATTGAGCAAAAAGAAACCCTGGAACAACCACTTACAAAACAGCCAAAAAGTTCGCCGAAAAAGAAGTTGCTGGTTGCGCTTGTTGGTGTGGTGGCTTTTGTTATTGCCTTTTTTGTGGTACAACAACTAGTGCAGCGTGTTTTTTCTTTCGATAAGGTTTTAATGAAAACCGCCAGCGAATTAAACGAAGCCTGTCCGTTAATGGTTGATGCCGAAACGCGCCTCGACAATGCTGCGGCAATGGCCAATAATACTTTTCAGTATAACTATTCGCTAATGACTTTGGTAAAAGACTCAATCGATATCAGCAGTTTTGAAGCTTACCTGCTTCCGCAAATAACCAACAACATAAAAACCAACCCCGACATGGAATTATTTCGTGTAAACCAGGTTACCATGAATTATAAATATGTGGATAAAAACGGGGTGTTTGTAACCAAAATATCTGTTGGACCAGAGCAATACAACGAATAAACTTAAAGCCCCAAAGCGGAGAGCCGATTTGTATAATCTGCAATAAGTACGGATCGAAACCTTATATTTTCCCAATGTAAACTTTATCTGAAATCATTCCATATAAGCTTGCATTTATCGAAAATCAATTTATATTTGTGGCAAACAAATTCGGCAAGAATGAACATTGAGGCAAGAAATATTACTTCTTCTATCGCAGCTATCCGTTGCGGAGCAATGTTTATGTCGTCTATGTTTATGTCTATGCGATAGCCTTCATTCGATGGTTATTCGTTGTTTGAAGGCATTCCGTACAAGCGTTTATTACACAAACAAAATTTCAAAAAAAATATTTTTATGTCGGATAATGTTATTCGATTTGGTGGAAGCCATATTGGCAACCAAATAGCATCTCAAAATTTAAAAGCCTTTTTAACAGGCAGCACAAGCCGCAATTATGTGGTGGTTTCAGCTATTCCTGGGTTACTCGATTTTATTCAGTTTAACCTTGAACAGGTATTTCAAAACGAACTGGATGAAGAGGAAATCCTGAACGAGATTTGCGGATTCTATATTTGTGCAGTTGATGAGCAACCATCGGAAGTCTATACAAAATTAGCTAAACAGTTGGTTGGATTACTAAAAGGAATCGGGCTTATCGGTGATTATTCCAGTGCTTTAAAAGATCAGGTATTGAGTTTTGCAGAAAAACTGTCGGTTGAAATTCTATCGTCGCTCTGGAACGAAGCAAGTATCATATATCCTGAAGAAATTGATTTGCAAGTGTCATCTGATTTTGGAAATGCAACTTTCCTTTCGGTCGATACGGATAAACTCAATAATCTGAATGAAGGTTTTTACCTGATTCCAGGAACTTATGGAGTTAACGAAAACAAAAAACTGGTGAGAACCGGTAAAACAGCAGCCGATTATACAGCAGCTTTTCTTACCAAAGAACTAGGTATTGATACGCTGAAACTTTGGGGCCTCGACAGCGATTTTCAGCGGGCTAAGCCTGCAATTATCGATAATCCTGAGATCATTAAGCGCCTTACGTATTCCGAGGCCAGTGAGCTGGCTTATTTCGAGCACTATTCGTTTCACCCACGGACGGTGGAACCGCTGGAATACGCTCATATCCCGATTCAGGTGCTGAATGCTGAAACTGCCAACGGAGATGTGCAAACGGTCATCAATACCGAGACTTACATTGAGGAGCAGATTGTAAAAAGTGTAGCCTGCACCGACGATATTTCGCTGCTAAAGTTGGATGGACCGGGCGTTGGTTTAAAACCGGGTATCCTGGCAAAAGTTACCAATCAGTTGAACGATGCCGGGCTAAACATTAAGTCGGTGATTACCTCGCAAACGTCTATCAACTTTATCTTGAGTAAAGAAAATGGTGCAAAAGCACTAAACCTAGTGCACAAATTGGGCTTTTCGGCTGTTACTGATATCAAAGTAGTGAACGACGTGGCATTGATTGGTATTGTTGGCCACGGAATGCAGCAGGCTTACGGCGTGTCGGCAAAGATATTTGCTGCGGTGGCTAATAACAAAATTAATGTAATACTAAGCGGCTCCGGCGCATCCGACCTGGTAAGCTATTTGGTGGTGCAGGAATTCGACAAAGAAAAAAGTGTAAGAGAAATTTATAACGCGTTTTTCTAATCTTGAAGAGAAAAGTAACATTTTAAAACAAAGATTTTATTATCCTTTTGGTTGTCGTCATTTTCCTTTAAAAAAGGGACAAAGATGAAAGTAAAGTTTCTGAGAATAAGATAGGGCCTTCATTAAAACGTTCTCCCCGTATAAGGGGAGATGCTGACAAGCAGAGGGGTAAAGAAAGAATTCAACAAGTTTCTAACTCAAAAAATTATAACAAAATGACAACTCAAAAATTAAATTTCGAAACACTGCAATTACATGCAGGACAACAACCCGATGTAACTACAAACTCGCGTGCTGTACCAATTTACCAAACATCATCGTATGTGTTTAACGATGCCGATCATGCGGCTAATTTGTTTGCCTTAAAAGAGTTTGGCAACATTTACACCCGAATTATGAACCCAACTTCGGATGTGTTCGAGCAGCGTGTTGCAGCACTTGAAGGGGGAGTGGCCGCTCTTTCTGTGGCTTCTGGGCATGCCGCGCAGTTTATTGCGTTGAATAATATTCTGGATATTGGCGATAATATTGTTTCGTCGCCTTATTTATACGGCGGAACTTACAACCAGTTTAAAGTTACTTTTAAACGACTGGGAATTGAAGCCCGCTTAACAGACGATTTGGAAGCTGCATCGTTCGAGAAACTTATTGATGAAAACACAAAAGCTATTTACCTTGAAACGATTGGAAATCCGGGATTTGTAATTCCTGATTTTGACGCGATTGCGGCTGTTGCTAAGAAGCACGATATTCCTTTTATTGTTGACAACACTTTTGCCGGCGGTGGTTACTTATTCCGTCCGATTGAGCACGGAGCCGACATCGTAGTGGAATCGGCAACCAAGTGGATTGGCGGTCACGGAACCAGCATTGGTGGGGTAATTGTTGACGCCGGAACCTACAACTGGGGCATGGCAAATTCCCTGGTTTCACTGAGCCATCGGAAGGTTACCACGGATTGAAATATTGGGATGTGTTCAATTTCGACGGACCATTCGGAAACATTGCATTTATTGTAAAAGCACGTGTTGAAGGATTGCGCGATTTTGGATCGGCAATCAGTCCGTTTAATTCGTTCCTGCTTCTTCAAGGGCTGGAAACATTGTCGCTAAGAATGGATAGACATGTGGAAAATACGCTGGCTGTGGCCAAGTGGCTTGAAGCACATCCGAAAGTGGAGAGTGTAAACTACCCGGGACTGGAAAGCAGCCCGTCGTATGCCAACGCACAGAAATATTTGCCTAAAGGTGCCGGAGGTGTGCTGTCGTTTAATGTGAAAGGAGATAAAGATACGGCGAACAATGTGGTAAATAACTTGGAGCTTGTAAGTCACCTGGCTAACGTTGGCGATGCTAAAACACTGATCATTCAACCGGCAGCAACAACGCACCAGCAATTGTCGGAAGAAGCGCAGGCAGCAGCAGGTGTAACACCTACACAATTGCGCGTAAGTGTTGGTCTGGAACATATCGACGATATTATTGCCGACTTTGAACAGGCACTTGCTAAAGTTTAATTAGATTTTTAGAGAATATTCACCTGCTGATTTCAGTTAGCAGGTGAATAAATATTTTCCAACTTCATAATGTTGGTTATTTTTGCGCGAACTAAAAAAGTAGCAATGTGGTAGGAATCGAATCCTCTTGTTACGAAAAAACGACTATAAAATGCCACTAAATATAAACGACAAATTACCGGCAATTGAGATCCTTCGCGAGGAGAATATTTTTGTAATAGATTCATCGCGGGCTTCGCACCAGGATATACGACCACTAAAAATTGTGATTTTAAACCTGATGCCGTTGAAAATATCAACAGAAACGGATTTGCTTCGTTTGTTGTCCAATTCGCCTTTGCAGATTGAAATCGACTTTCTGAAAATAAAAGGACATACGCCAAAGAATACGTCATCGGAGCACATGAGCGAGTTTTACGATACTTTTGATGAATTGAAAAACAAAAAGTACGACGGAATGATTATTACTGGCGCACCGGTTGAACAACTTGAATTTGAAGATGTAACGTATTGGGATGAAATGAAGGAGATCCTCGACTGGGCTGAGCATAACGTAACTTCGTCGTTGTTTATTTGTTGGGCGGCACAAGCGGCTTTATTTCATTATTATAAGGTTCCCAAATATCCGCTCAATAAAAAAATGTTTGGCGTTTTCGAACATCATTTGACCGATAATACGCTGCCAATATTCAGAGGTTTTGATGATGTCTTTTTTATACCACACTCGCGTCATACCGAAATTCGTAAAGAGGATATCGGGAAAGTAGATGAGCTGAAGGTTATTTCCTATTCGGATGAAGCCGGTGTGTCAATTGTAAAAGCTAAAAACGGCCGGCAATTGTTTGTCACCGGACACTCTGAATATTCACGAAACACCCTGGGAGGCGAGTATAAGCGTGATAAAGCCAAAAATTTACCCATCGAAATTCCTAAAAATTACTATCCGGATAACGATCCATCGAAAATTCCGGTTATGCGCTGGAAATCAACAGCAAACTTGTTGTTCTCCAATTGGCTGAATTATTACGTTTATCAGGAAACACCATACGACCTGGAGCAAATAAGTTAAAAACTGATGATTACTGGGCTTTTTCATTCACATTTTATCTTGTAACTTTGAGAAACCAATCCAAAATAGAGATAAAATGAAAAATATAGCAGTAGTACTAGCCGGTAATGGCGTTTATGACGGTGCCGAAATTCACGAAGCCACATTAACTTTATTGGCCATTGCACAGCAAGGCGCGGCCTATCAGTGTTTTGCTCCCGATGTGGATCAGGCTCATGTGGTAAACCATATTTCAGGAGAAGAAATGCCCGAAACCCGTAATGTAATGATAGAAGCTGCCCGAATCGCTCGCGGTAACATAAAAGCATTATCGGAATACAAAGCTGCCGATTACGATGCAATTATTTTTCCAGGCGGTTTTGGTGCTGCCAAAAACCTTTGCACATTTGCTTTTGATGGTCCTGATTGTAAGGTAAATCCTGATGTTGAAAAAGCTATTAAAGCTACTGTAGAAGCAGAAAAACCTGTAGGAGCACTTTGCATATCGCCGGCAATAATTGCAAAAGTTTTAGGTGATGTAAAACTTACCATTGGTCAGGATAAAGAAACTGCCGATACGCTGGAAGCGTTGGGAGCCAAACACGTTGCCACTACACATGGAGAAATTGTGGTTGACGAAAAATACAAAGTAATTACAACGCCTTGTTATATGCTCGATGCTACTATAACACAAATTGCTGATGGCGCATCAAATGTAGTTGCTAAAATGCTGGAGATGGCATAATTGAGAAGAGTTTAGCTAACAAAACTGATTTATGAGTTCAATTCCCTATATTGATATTCACACACATCCGTTTCATAACGAAATTGAAACGATAACGGTACAAAATATATTTCCGGGCGATGGTTTTGCGGCTTTTAACGGACGTAATTTTTATTCGGTCGGACTGCATCCGTGGCACCTTGGCAGCAAACAGGAAAATAACGAAGCGCTGCAAATGGTGGAGGAAGCACTTGAATTTGACCACGTAATTTTTGTGGGGGAAGCCGGCCTCGACAAAATTAGCGGTGGTGATTTTATCGAGCAACTTAGGGTTTTTGAAGCGCAGGCTGTTATTGCCGAAGAGTATCAATATCCGTTAATTATTCATTGTGTGAAAGCTTTGAATGAGGTAATTGCACTTCGCAAAAAACTAAATCCCGTTATGCCCTGGATTATGCATGGATACAACGGTAGTGTTGAAATAACAAAACAACTTGTGGATAACGGATTCCTGTTTTCGTTTGGAAAAAATCTTTTCCGGGAAAATTCAAAAGCAGTAAAATCATTTAAATATCTTTCTCTAAATAAAATTTTTCTGGAAACCGACGAGCTGGATTTAAATGTAGATACTATTTACGAGCACGCAGCAGCTTTAAAGGAAATGCCGGTTGAGGTGCTAAAAGAAGCCGTTTGGAAGAACTTCAACGAGATAGAAAAGTCGTTGATGCCCGGAAGAATTTAAACACAATTTTGTTTCTTTGCCGCACGAAAATTTAGTTTTAGAGAGTTATGCACTGGTTAGAACGAACTGAGTTATTGTTAGGAGAAGAAAAACTGGCCAAACTTAAAACTGCAAACGTACTCGTAGTCGGGTTGGGTGGAGTTGGCGCTTATACGGCAGAACAATTGTGTCGCGCCGGAATTGGAAAAATGACCATTGTTGATGGCGATGTAGTGGAAGACAGTAACCGCAACCGCCAGTTGCCCGCACTTATAAGTACCAAAGGGCAACCAAAAGCCGAAATTCTGGCAAAACGCTTTATGGATATAAATCCGGATTTGGAATTGACAATTGTAAATGATTACGTTCAGGATCAGCAAGTCATCGAACTCTTAAAAAGTGCGCCCTTTGATTATGTTGTTGATGCCATAGATACACTTTCTCCCAAAGTATTTTTGGTTTATCATGCACTTCAATTAAAACTTCGTATAATTAGTTCGATGGGGGCAGGCGGTAAAATGGATCCGTCGAAAATCGAAATCACCGACATAAAAAAATCATACAATTGCAAACTAGCAAAAATGATGCGAAAACGTCTTGGTCGTCTTGGAGTAAAAAAAGGAGTGAAAGTGGTCTTCTCTTCCGAGGATATCGATGAAAAGGCCGTACGTATTGAGGAAGGCCGCAATAAAAAATCAACGGTTGGTACTATTTCTTATATGCCACCGCTGTTTGGAGGCTTTATTGCCAGTGCTGTAATTCGTGATCTGATTGCTGAATAAACGTATGTTTAAGAAATATGTTAATTTTAGTTTGTTAGTTCGAATAAAGAATTACCTTTGAGCTGTTAATTTTTAGAAAAGTCTGGCAATTAGCATTTTGGTCTTTTTTTATTGATATTAATAAACCGGACAGTTTATCTCTCTTGTGTTTTTCCCGACGTTATTTCAATCGTTATTAAAGTTTATTTTATACTGTATTCAAGTAACACCAGGACGTGATGCATTTTGATTGGTTCTTCTGGTGATCAGTAAGATGGATATATTAACTTTAAATTATAGTATAAAATGAACATTTACATTGGAAATTTGCCCTTCAACATGGGCGAAGAAGATTTGAGAGAAATTTTTGAAGAGTATGGCGAAGTTGCTTCAGCTAAAATTATCATGGATAAATTTACTGGAAGAAGCAAAGGTTTCGGTTTTATTGAAATGGAAGACGATTCGGAAGCTAACAAAGCTATCGAAGAATTGAACAACGCTGAGGTTGCAGGTCGTAACATCAAAGTTAATGAATCAAAACCTCGCGAAAATAACAACCGTGGCGGCGGTGGTGGTTACAACCGTGGTGGCGGTGGTGGTTACGGACGTCGTGACCGTTACTAGGATCAGAAAAGAATTTTTTGATAATATAGAAAAGGGGTTCATTAATTTGAATCCCTTTTTATTTTTGTCAGATGGGAATATAAAGTTTTTCTATTTTTGAAAATCAATTCAACCCGATTTAAATTATGAGTAATATCGTTTATCTGAACGGAGAATATCTGGCAGCGGAAGAGGCAAGGATCTCGCCAAACGACCGGGGATTTCTTTTTGCCGATGGTGTTTACGAAGTAGCCAAGTATTATAATGGTAAGGCTTTTCGTTTTCAGTATCATTTAGATCGCCTGAACCGCAGTTTAATGGAAATTGGAATCGATTGCAATACTGAAAAGCTTGAGGCTGTTTTTATGGAGCTGATCAGAGAAAATGATATGCTTGATAAACATGCCGGAATTTACTTGCAAATTACGCGGGGCACAGCCAAACGTTCGCATAATTTCCCTGATGCTGTTAAGCCAACGGTTTATGCCTATGCTTTTGATTTGCCTTCAGCTACCGAAAAGCTCGAAAATGGAATTAACGTAATAACCCACGATGATATTCGCTGGCAACGTTGCGATATTAAATCGGTTTCGCTGCTGCCCAATACAATGCTTTATAACGAAGCGCACAAAAGCGGGGCAGGAGAGTGTATTCTTATTCGTGACGGAAAGGTTACCGAAGCTACACATTCAAGTGTACTTTGTGTGAAAAATGGTGTTGTCGTTACGCGTCCATTATCCAATCTTATTTTGCCGGGTATTACCCGAAAAGTGATAATGGAACTGTGCGCGTCCAATAATATTCCTGTTGAAGAGCGACTGTACTCCAAAGAAGAACTTTATGAAATGGACGAGGTTTTTATCGCAGGTACAGGCAGCGAAATTTGCCCTGTTGTTCAAATCGAAGACAAGTTGGTTGGCAACGGAAAACCGGGCGAAATAACACGTTTGTTACAAAAGCTGTTTTTTGAGTTGACTTAGATTTCCAGTCTTAATTGATTTAGATGAAATGCAATTTGTTGCTGGTCGCTTTCGGTGATAAGAACATCCATTGCTTTAATATTTTCCAATACCTGCTTTTCATTCCGGGCACCGGCCAATACGCAGGTTATTCCGGGTTGTTGCAAAGTCCATTTTAAAACTAATTGTGCTAGAGTTACTTGTTGCGATTCTGCAATCGGTTTTATTTTATCTAGAAATGTGTTAATTCGCGACAAGTTCGGCTCCTTAAAAAACGGAGTAGTTGGCCGATGATCGCCTTCGGCGAATTTATAATCGGCAGTAATTTTCCCGGTTAAAACACCTCTTTGTAATGGGCTATAGGCAATAATGGCTTTATCATTTGAGATGCAATACGGAACCACTTTATCCTCAATATCGCGGTTAACCATACTGTACGGAACCTGATTCGATGAAAGGTTGAAATAGTTTTCGGCTTTCTCCATTTCGCTCATCGAATAATTGCTAACACCACCGGCACGAATTTTTCCCTGATCTTTCAGAATTTCCAAAGCTTCCATTGTTTCTTCAACCGGAGTGGAACTATCGGGCCAGTGCTGTTGGTAAAGATCGATATAGTCGGTACCAAGTCGTCGCAGACTGGCTTCGCACTCTTTTATCACGCTTTCTTTACTACCCAAACGATACAGGCTTATCTCGTTTCCCTCGTTGTCAAAAGTCTTTTCGTAGTGTACATGACTTGATTTCCGGTCCCACACCAAACCAAACTTTGTTAACAGTTCTACTTTGCTGCGTTTCCCTTTTATGGCTTTCCCTACAAATTCTTCGCTTTGACCAAAACCGTAAACCGGAGCGGTATCTATGGTTGTCATGCCGTTAGTAATAGCTACTTCAATGGCTTTAACCGACTCATTTTCCTCGGCTCCGCCCCAAAACCATCCGCCGATGGCCCAGGCGCCAAAAGTAATTGGTGTAATTTTTACGTCTGATTCAGGTAATTGTACTTTATCCATGATCTGAAACTTATAGGGTGAAAATGTTCCGGGAAATTAGGGATAAAAATTAACTTATCGAAGACCAGTCGAAAGTAGTATCCTTTGATGATAACAGATTTTTAAGAAGCAGTTGATTTTGCTCTTTTTGCAGAAAGGGATCGTCGTCGAGAATATCGTTGGCAGTGTTTCGGGCCTTTTGAAGAATTTCTCCGTCTTTCCCCAGATTGGCAATTTTTAGGTCGAAACCTATTCCGCTTTGCTGAGTGCCTTCCAAATCGCCAGGGCCGCGAAGTTTCATATCAACTTCGGCGATTTCAAAACCGTCGTTGGTACGTACCATTGTTTCCAGGCGTTTGCGGCTTTCGGTACTTATTTTATACGACGACATTAAAATACAATACGATTGTTCGGCGCCTCGTCCCACACGGCCGCGCAACTGGTGCAACTGCGACAAACCAAAACGTTCGGCACTTTCAATTACCATAACCGCAGCATTTGGAACATCAACACCCACTTCGATTACGGTTGTGGCAACCATAATTTGCGTTTCACCACGTTTAAAAGCCTGCATGGCATTTTCTTTAATATTGGGTTTCATTTTTCCATGAACCATGCTAATTTTATAGTCGGGAAAAGTCTCTGAAATATGCCGGTAACCATCTTCCAGGTTTTTCAAGTCCATTTTTTCCGATTCGGAAATCAGAGGATAGACAATATAAACCTGTGTGCCTTTGGCGATTTGCTGCTGTAGAAAACGGTTCAGCTGTGCCCTTCTGTTTTCGAAAAAGTGCATGGTTTGAATTGGCTTCCGGCCGGGAGGCAACTCGTCAATTATTGATACTTCCAGGTCGCCATAAACAGTCATCGCCAAAGTACGAGGAATGGGGGTGGCGGTCATTACCAAAATGTGAGGCGGAATCAGATCATTCTTTTTCCACAGTTTTGCCCGTTGTGCCACCCCAAAACGATGCTGCTCGTCGACAATAACTAATCCAAGTCGGTTAAAACTAACCGTATCTTCAATTAAAGCATGAGTACCAATAATAATCTGCATTTCGCCTGATTGCAATGCGGCATGTAACTCGCGGCGCTGTTTGGCTTTTGTCGACCCGGTTAACAGTCCTACATTTATGCCCATCCCGTCAACCATTTTCGATATTGATTGATGGTGTTGTTGAGCCAGAATTTCGGTGGGTGCCATTAAGCAGCTCTGGAACTCGTTGTCCATGGCCAGTAACATTGTCATTAAAGCTACCAGGGTTTTTCCACTTCCCACATCTCCTTGCAGCAAACGGTTCATTTGTGATGTCCCGTTTACATCGCGCCTGATTTCTTTAATTACCTTTTTTTGTGCGTTGGTCAGTTCAAATGGCAGGTATTTTTCGTAAAACGTATTAAAATTGTAACCAACCTTTTCAAAGTGAAATCCCTTGAATTTTTGATTACGATTGTGTTTTAGTGCCAGTATTTTCAACTGAATAAAAAATAACTCTTCAAACTTTAATCTGAAGGTGGCGTTTTTTAGTTCAATTGGTTTTTCCGGTTTATGAATGGCCGAAAGAGCCTGCTCAAGCGGCATTAATTTTAGCTCGCCGGTAAGGTATTCAGGCAATGTTTCTTTAATTTTTCCTTTTGCCAGTCCGAGCAGAGTCAACTGAAATTTGTTAATGGTTTTCGAGGTGAGAAATTGTTTTTTCATTTTCTCGGAGGTGTGGTAATGTCCCTGAAAAAGCCCGATTGGTTTGAGCTGCATTTCTTGTTCGGTTTCCATTTCGGGGTGCACCAGGCTTATGCGACCACTAAACAAAGCCGGCTTGCCAAAAACAATATAGGTTTTGTTAATGCGGAGTTGCTCTTTTTGCCATTTTATTCCACGGAACCACACCAGTTCCATGGTGCCGGTATTATCTGAAAAACGGGCGACAAGCCGCTGTTTCCCCCCAGTGCCAACGGTTTCCATCGAGCGAAGAACGCCTTTCACCTGAATGTATGCCATCTCGGTATTAATGTCGGAGATGTTATAAAATTTGGTGCGGTCAATATATTTGTACGGATAATAATAAATCAAATCTCTGAAGGTTTTTATTTTCAGTTCTTTGAATAAAATCTCCGCACGTTTTGGCCCTACGCCGGGTAAGAATTTTATTTCCTGATCGAGAAATTCTGGCATGCAGCAAATATACATATTCACATAAATTGCAGCAACAGGGAATAACGTCGAAATATTCAAAAATAATTAACTGTTGGGTATAGTTTTTGCTGTCAAGCGAAAAGTTACTTATGATAATAAATCTTAAAAAATGCTATTTCGGTCCGGTAAACGCGCGGAAAATCATATTTTTAACATCGATTCGTTCATTTTGTGTAATGCGATAAGAAAAGTACTACAAATACATAAAACAAAGCTATGCCAGAAAAAATTATTCATGTTAAGAACATTGTAAAAACATATAAGGTTGGAACGCAGGAAGTTCGCGCCCTTCGTTCTGTTTCTATAGATATCCACAAAGGCGAATATGTAGCCATTATGGGGGCTTCAGGTTCGGGGAAATCAACTTTAATGAACATTATTGGCTGTTTAGATACCCCAACCAGCGGTACTTATGTTTTGAACGGAAAAGATGTAAGCAGCCTGTCGGACGATAGTTTAGCAGAAATAAGAAACTCAGATATCGGTTTTGTATTCCAGGTATTTAACCTTTTACCACGTAACTCAGCTCTCGAAAATGTGATGCTGCCACTGGTTTATGCCGGAAAACGAAAAGCCGAACGCAAAAAAATGGCGGAAGAAACTTTGGTGGACGTAGGTTTGCAAGATCGCATGGAACATAAACCCAATGAATTGTCGGGTGGACAACGCCAGCGTGTGGCAATTGCCCGTGCATTGGTAAATAAGCCGGCTTTGCTGCTGGCCGATGAGCCAACCGGTAACCTCGATTCAAAAATATCGGAAGAAATTATGAAGCTTTTTGCTGAAATTCACCGAAAAGGAAACACGTTGGTTATGGTAACTCATGAAGAAGATATTGCCGAACACGCACATCGTATTATTCGATTAAAAGACGGAGAAGTGGAATCGGATATTATTAATGAGAATCCGATTTATTAACTTTGTAAGGTCGTTTACTATATTATATCCCGAATGGTAAACATCTCGGGATTTTTTATGTTCTTCACTTACAAAAGAATTAACATGTCAGGAGATTTTAAAATATATACAAAAACCGGCGACGATGGTACAACCGGACTTGTTGGTGGCAGCCGTGTAAAAAAATACGATCTGCGTTTGGAGAGTTACGGAACGGTTGATGAGTTAAATGCGAGTATTGGTGTTGTCAGATCGTTTGAGATTGATCCGGAGGTAAAAGATTTACTGCTAAAAATCCAGAATAAACTTTTCAACATCGGTTCGCGATTGGCTTCGGATGAAAAAGGGCAGGAGTTTACCGCGCAACTTATTGTTAAAAAAGAAGATGTTGAAATTCTGGAGAAGGCAATTGATACTTATCATGAAACGCTACCTGAATTGAATAATTTTATTCTTCCTGGAGGAGAACTGTCAGCAGCACAGTGTCATATGGCACGAACAATATGTAGGAGAGCAGAGCGCCGAATCGTTGAATTCTCAGAGCAAACACCAGTACAGCCCGAATTAATAAAGTTCATTAACCGGCTTTCGGATTATTTG
This sequence comes from uncultured Draconibacterium sp., assembly GCF_963677155.1. NCBI lineage: Bacteria > Pseudomonadati > Bacteroidota > Bacteroidia > Marinilabiliales > Prolixibacteraceae > Draconibacterium > uncultured Draconibacterium sp. The sequence goes on from NZ_OY781884.1 coordinate 4,902,649, forward strand.
TTTGTATTAGCCCGAAAACTCGCTCATGATAAAGGGATTGACGAAACTACCTGGAAGTATTGATATTTTTTTTTCAGGAAAGTTTTTTGGTATTTAATTTTTACTATATTCGCGCCAAAGTAAAAATCGAGTTTAACCACATAAAACTATAGACACATGTATTGGACTCTGGAATTAGCATCGAAGTTAGAAGATGCACCTTGGCCGGCAACAAAAGACGAATTAATCGACTATGCAATACGTTCGGGTGCTCCACTTGAAGTAATCGAAAACTTGCAGGAGATTGAGGATGAAGGTGAGATGTACGAAAGTATTGAGGATATTTGGCCGGATTATCCAAGTAAGGATGATTTCTTTTTTAACGAAGATGAATACTAGCAAGTAAATGATAGTATATGAAGGCATCCGTCTGAAGGCGGATGCTTTTTTTTATTTCTTTTTTCAGGCTTAATGTTTTCCAACCTTTCTTTATTACGTTTTATAATCTTGAGGTTTAAATGTGTTTTACCAATTCTTTTATTGGTATTAAATCAAGTTCCGAGTAATCAGACAATTGGTTCTCTGCAATAAACTCTTTATTTAATAAATACAGTTTACTGTTGAATTTGTCTTGCGGAAATGTGTTCTCTTCTGAAAATTCTTCCAGATCAAACTCTGTAAAGTTCAGTTCACAAGCTGATAATTCCCACCCATTATCTTCATTCATATATAATAACGGTAGTCCGTGTGTTCTGCAAATTATGGGGCGGTCGGCATAGATTTCACATTTGTGGTTATTCAGGAAAATACAACTTGATTCATCCTTATCGCTATTAAGAATGGGGTTATTCCTGCGTTCTTTTAGCGCGTTAACAAGGTTGTAAAATTCTACCGGAAAGATGCTGTAATCCATACAACACAGGTCGCAGCCTGCTTTGCATTTCATATGCTTTTTGTGTAGCTTTTCCAGTTTGTCCGATAATTTGTCAATGTTGTTTCGTAATTTTTTGTATGCTGTAAAATCCATGTTTTCTTACTGTTTATACAATTACAAAGGTAAACAATCAAACGAAAAGGGTGAAAAATGAGATTTATCTATTATCAGTAGAGAAGTATCTTTTTTTAGAAAGCAAACTTTTCAATTAGTCGTATATTTGTAGTCCTATTGCAGAATAGAACAGAATAGTAACTTGTAGATGAAACAAGCATGTGATAAAATTTTAACGTACTGGTAGGAAAAAATTGCATGTGAGTTACGTCTGTAACCAACTAAAAGAACAATTATAAACAGATGAAAAAATCAATTTTAAAGCTAATTCTTATTTTTAGTGCATTTACGGTATTTGCACAAAATGAAAATCTCGATTTTTTAGATCCAGCACTTCCCATGGAGGAGCGTGTTGATATGCTGGTGTCGCAAATGACATTACAGGAAAAAGTGGATCAACTGGAGTACACTTCAAAAGCAGTTGACCGTTTGCAAGTTCCGGAATACAACTGGTGGAACGAATGTTTACATGGAGTTGCCAGAGCTGGTTACGCAACGGTTTTTCCACAGTCGATAAGTATTGCGGCTTCGTGGGATGCCGATTTGGTAAGCCGTGTTGCTGTGGCTATTTCAGATGAAGCGCGTGCAAAACATCATGAGTTTGTTCGTCGCGACAAAAGAGGTATTTATCAGGGACTTACGTTTTGGTCGCCAAACATTAACATTTTTCGCGATCCGCGTTGGGGAAGGGGGCACGAAACTTATGGAGAAGATCCTTATCTCACTGGAATTTTGGGAACTCAATTTGTTAAAGGGCTTCAGGGCGATGACCCAAAATACCTGAAAGTTGTGGCTACGGCAAAACATTATGCAGTACACTCAGGCCCCGAGCCATTGCGTCACGAATTTAATGCGCTGGTAAGTGAACGCGATTTGCGGGAAACTTATTTGCCGGCATTCCGCATGTTAGTAAAAGACGGAGGTGCTTATTCGGTAATGGGGGCGTATAATCAATTCCGGGGAGTTCCGTGTTGTGCCAGCGATGAGCTAATAGGTATTTTGCGTAACGACTGGGGATTTGATGGCTACATTGTTTCTGACTGTTGGGCTATTTCCGATTTTTATACTTTTCAGGATTTCTCTGAAGATGCTGCAGAAGCAGCGGCTGCGGCTGTTAAAGCCGGTACCGATTTAAATTGTGGAACTTCATATCATCATCTTACCGAAGCTGTTGAACGCGGTTTGATTACAGAAGACGAGATTGATGTTGCTGTAAAGCGCCTGTTTACTGCCCGTTTTAAGTTGGGAATGTTTGATCCGGATGAAGAAGTCCCTTATGCGCAAATTCCATTTTCGGTAAACACATCGAAAGAAAATGATGAACTGGCACTGGAAGCTGCACGTAAAAGTATTGTGTTGTTGAAAAACCAGGGTAAAACATTGCCGCTTTCAAAAGACATAAAAACGCTTGCAGTTATTGGCCCTAATGCTGATAATTGGGAGTCGCTGGTTGGAAACTACAATGGTATTGCCAAAAATCCGGTAACGGTGTTGAAAGGATTGCAAAATAAATTGCCGAACACCAAAATACTTTATGCAGAGGGAAGTCATTTGGCAAAAGGAGTTAGTAACCTCCATGCTATTCCTTCTGTGTTTTTACAAACTGAAGATGGACAGGAAGGAGTTAAAGGAGAATACTTTAATAATGCTAAGTTAGAAGGAGAACCGGTCTTTTCCAGAATAGATGAAAATATTGATTTTTACTGGGAAGCTGATGCGCCAACACCAGAAATGAATGATGATGACTTTAGTGTACGCTGGACAGGTTACATTGTACCACCGGTGAGTGGTGAGTACCGGATTGGATGTTGGGGAATGCCACAACTTGATATTTGGGTTGAGGGAGAAAAGTTGCTAAGTCATAAATCCGAGCATCATGCCTTTCATCACGAAAAGGCTGTAAAAATGGAGGCAGGTAAAAAGTATAAATTGGTATACGAATACGCCAATGATCATGGCGATGGCGATGCAAAATTGTTGTGGGCCATACCAAACCAAAATCTGAAAGAGGAAGCCGTAGAATTAGCTCAAAAATCCGATGCTGTTATTTTAGTGCTGGGCCTTTCGCAACGTCTAGAAGGCGAAGAAATGGAATTGGAAGTCGATGGTTTTGAAGGCGGCGATCGCACACATTTAAAACTTCCTGCAACACAACGCGAACTGATGAAAGCCATTCAAGCAACCGGTAAGCCGGTTATCCTTGTTTTACTAAACGGAAGTGCACTGGCTGTTAACTGGGCCGACGAAAATCTGGAGGCAATTATTACTGCAGGTTATCCGGGGCAGGAGGGCGGTAACGCTGTTGCCGATGTGTTAACAGGCGATTATAACCCGGCCGGACGTTTGCCGGTTACCTATTACAAATCGGTTGATCAGCTGCCACCATTCGAAGAATACGATATGAAGAACCGTACTTATAAGTACTTTAATGGCGAGCCATTATATCCTTTTGGCTACGGATTGAGTTATACTTCTTTTACTTATTCAGACGTAAATCTGGCTAAAAAGGCTAAAGTTGGTGATACCATTGAAATTAGTGCCAAAGTGACGAATAGTGGTGATGTATCCGGCGAAGAGGTTGTGCAGTTGTATTTAACGGATGTAGTCGCATCAACTCCTCGTCCGAAATATCAGTTGGAGGGATTTCAACGGATTGCTTTAAAGCCTGGTGAAACAAAAACCGTAAATTTTGTGCTTGAGCCTCGTCAGTTTTCAATAATAGGAGCCGATGATAAACGCGTAATCGAACCCGGTGAATTTTCGCTTTTTGTTGGCGGAAGTCAGCCCGAAGGAAAAGGGGAAAATGGAATTTCAAAAACAATTGAACTGAAAGGAAAGAACACCTTTATTGAATAGGATAAAAAATTATCCCTCATTGAAAAGGTCTGCTAATCAAATATTAGCAGACCTTTTTTTGTACTATTAAAAATCGATTTTTAACGGAGAAATATTGATCTGTAATAAAAGTATTAATTGGGCTGCTGATTTGGTTAACTAATCAGATAAAAACCGATTAGTAAAAAAAAAGGCGCAGCTAATTGCTACGTCTTTTCCATTACCCTTCGTATAGTAATTTCATATCTTTCAAAAGTTTGCTGGATTTTAGGAATTAAAGATGTTAAAGTATCTCACACTTGTTGAGAGTTGAAAATTCTTATGCGGTCTTACTGCATCTATTCTAAAAAAGCTTTACGCTATTGACTTTTCAGTTTCTGATGAGCTTGTTTTTGGTGTTTCAGGTTAACGATTTTAGCAGATATAATTCGTCAAAAGGACTTTCCCGATAATTTATTTAGTTTTGGCCCTCGAAATTATTATACTATGGCTAAAAAGAAATTATTATGGGGAGCCGTGATGGCTATTTTTCTGGCATCGTGCGGTGCACCAAAAGTACTTACCACCCAAAAAACTGAAGCAACAAGTTTTGAGGCAGCAGGGAATTATTCGCAGGCAATGGCAGCCTGGAGGAGTTATTTTGAAACAACAGCAATTGATGAGGTGGCTGGAGCTGATTTTGCTCAGGCTGCAAAAACGGCATTTAAAGCTGATAACGCTACTCAGGCAATCAGCTGGTTCGACCAGGCGCGTTATAAAAACTATGCCGATGCAGAGATGTACCAAACGCTGGCAGCTATTTACAGACAACAGGATAATTTATCAAAAGAATTGTCGGCGCTGGAGTACATTACTGAAAATTACGGAAGCGATAATCAGGAAGTAAATGCGCGTTTATTGGCCATTTACAGCGAAATTGAAGCAAATGACAAAGCTCTGGCAGTTTGGGAAACAATGGATAATGCTTCGAAAAATGATGAATCGAATCTTGATAATTACTTTGCCGTAAACAAGGCGCTCGAAAATGAAGCAGTTTGCGATAGTTTGGCAGAAGTGCTACTTGATAAAAATCCGGAGCATTTGGAGGCTTTGGAGTGGAACGCTAAAAAATATTACTGGGCCGGACAAAATCGCTACGAGCGAGAAATAGCAAAATACAACAAAAACAAAACCCGTAAAAACTACAACACGCTTTTAAAAGAGCTGGATTTGGTAACCGCCGATTTTAAAAAGGCTCTTCCATATTTAAATAAACTCTGGAAATTGAATCCGGGGAAAGAATATGCCGGTTATCTGGCCAATATTTATGCCCGGTTTGGCAACGAAGACAAGACTGAATATTATAAGGATTATATGAAGTAAAAAAAAGGCTGCTAATTGATTTAGCAGCCTTTTTCTTTATATTTATTTCTCGGTCTATTTCTCCATCAAGTTATCTTTCAGAAAATTTACCATTTTAGTGTACAAATGCATACTGGTATTGCCACCTCGTATTCCGTGGTTGCGATTGGTATACATTGCCATATCGAATTGCACGCCAGCTTGCACCATTCTTTCGGTCATTTCGAATGTGTTTTGTGCGTGTACGTTATCGTCGGCAGTCCCGTGTATAATCAATAAATTCCCTTTAATATCTTCTGCGTGAGAAAGTGGCGAGTTGTCGTCGTAACCTTCCGGGTTTTCCTCCGGAGTACGCATGAAACGCTCGGTGTAAACGGTATCGTAAAAACGCCAGCTGGTTACCGGAGCAACTGCAATACCGGCCTTAAATAAATCGCCACCTTTTTCAAGCGTTAAAAGTGTCATAAAACCACCATAACTCCAGCCAAAAATTGAAATGTTTTCAGTATCAACATAGGGCAGGGTGGTTAAATATTTTGCTGTTTCTACCTGGTCGTCCGATTCGTATTTACCCAACTGCATGTAGGTTGCTTTTCTGAAATCTTCGCCACGGGCACCTGTTCCGCGCGGATCGACACAAACCACCAGAAAACCTTCCTGTGCCAGGTATTCGTTCCAGCTAATGCCACCCCACGAGTCTCTCACACTTTGCGAATTCGGACCACTGTACTGTGTCATAAAAACCGGGTATTTTCTCGAAACATCAAAATTATGGGGTTTTAGCATCCAGCCATTTAGCTCAATTCCTTCAGACGTGGTAAAAGTGAAAAATTCCTTTTGCGGAATTTGCATACTTTTAATAGTATTCTTTAGTACCGTGTTGTCTTGCAGAAAGCGGATTTGTTCTCCTTTTTTATTGTCGTGTAACGTGATGTAATTCGGCACTTTAGCGCTGCTGTAATAATTTATATAGTATTTAAAGTTGGTGCTGAATACGGCACTGTTTGTTCCTTCAAGAGTGGATAGTTTTCCTTTTTCCTTTTTATCCTGACTAATGTAATAAACCTCCCGGCGCATAGGCGATTCGGCCGCAGCCTGGTAGTAATAAAGTTCTTTTTCTGCATCGTAACCATAAAAGTCGGTTACATCAAAATCGCCATCTGTAAGTTTGGCAATTTCAAAACCTTGTTTGTCGTATAAATAAAGGTGCGACCAACCATCGCGTTCGCTTTGTATCACAAAACTTCCGTCATCAAGATAGGTGAATGCATCAAGAAAATCTTCGGCAATGTAGCGGTCATTTTTTTCTGTCAGGAAATTACGTGAGTCGCCGGTATACGGGTTGGCGTATAAAACGTCGATTTGGTTTTGATGGCGATTTAAACGCATAACAACTAATTCGTTGTCGTCGGGAGTCCATTTTAAGCGCGGGACGTAAATATCTGTTTTTTCGCCAATATCAACTTTTATGGCAATTTTAGTTTTTACTTCATACGAATAAACCTCCACTTTAGAGTTGGCCTCACCGGCTTTCGGGTATTTAAAAGTGTATTCTCCCGGATATAATTTATAGTCGCTAAGCGTTGGAGCGGCTCCGGCATACATCGGCATTGAAAATTCGCGTACCTCAGTTTCGTCAAAACGAATGTAGGCCAGAAATTTGCTGTCGGGCGACCACCAAAAAGCTTTGTTGAAGCCAAATTCTTCTTCATAAACCCAGTCGGGAGCCCCATTTATAATTTCGTTAAATTTTCCGTCAGTAGTTGCCTGATGCGTACTTCCAAACCTTAAATTCTTGATGAAAATATTGTTGTCGCGTACATAGGCCACGTAATTTCCATCGGGCGAAAAAGTTGCCAGTTGCTGTGCGCCTTTGTCCGAAAGTTGTGAAAGCTCTTCGGTAACAGAATTCCAAATATAAAACTCAGCCGTGTACGAGCGGCGGTAAATCGATTTGCGCTTGGTTGTTAACAGTATTTTTGTTTCGTCATCGCTGAATTTGTAGGCCGAAAAGGAAGATATAGGGGCATCCTTAACCTTGGTAATATCAAAAAGAACTTCAACTTCTTCACCGGTTTTGTAGCTGTACTTTACAATCTGGGTTTGTCTCTCCATAGTAGTGTAATGGATTCCGTCGTTCATCGAACGCAGTCCGTAAACCGATTGTGCCCGAAAAGTACCTTTCTGTAAAATATCTTCTAAAGTAATTTTTCCTGGCTGTTGCGCCTGTGCAGTAAAAAAGGTCAAAAATGTGACCAATAAAATAAGCAATTTCTTCATTTTCTTGTGTTTTGTATGGTGAACAAAAATAGAAAAATGTTCATCTAATGTTTAATGACATCAAAAGAATATCAGAAATTAAGTAAGTGAAAATTCTTTTGAGTTGTACATTTTGGAGCATAAAAAAAGGATGCAATCCGTGTAGCTGTCAATACCGGATGCATCCTTCTCTCTTTAATTCAAATATATTTCTATTCCAAAAGTTCGTAATCGTGCATTTCTTTCATAAACGAAACAAAGTCATCTTTTTTGTCCGAATCCATCCATTGCATCGCGCTGCGCGGGTGCTCATTCAGTGCTCCGGTAATTAAATATGGGATGTGGTACCCCCAGTCAATTTTCTCCTGCCATGGTTTTACATGTGTTTGAATGGCTTCGAGCAATGGAAGCAACCTGTATTTCGGATTTTTCAGGAATGCGATGAGAATTTCGATGGGGCAGTTTCCGGCACCACGGCCCATTCCCAGTAAAGTGGCATCAAGCATGGTAACACCGTTCATCAGCGAAGTTACAGTGTTAGACATGGCCAGTTGCATGTTGTTGTGTGCATGAATTCCCAACTCTTTCTCGGGCAAGGCGGTTGCATATTTTTTTACCAGTTTCTCAATACTTTCGCAATACAAGCTTCCAAAACTGTCTACAACATAAATAATAGGTACGCGTGATTTTGCAAGGTCAGCCAATGCTTCATCCAAATCTGCTTCGTTTACTTTCGAAACGGCCATCAGGTTAATGGTAACTTCGTAGCCTTTATCCATACAGTGTTCGGCCAGCCAAATAGCTTTATCTACCTGATGGCAATAACAGGCCACACGCATCATGTCAATCAGGCTTTCGTTTGCCGGCGGAATATCTTCCGGAGCAATACGGCCAATATCGGCCATTGCCGAAAGTTTCAGGTTAGTATCGTTATCGCCAACAACACGACGCAAATCTTTGTCATCGCAAAATTTCCACGGACCAACTTCGTCTCTCGAAAAAGCCGATTCGCTACTCTTGTAACCGATTTCCATGTAATCAACACCTGCTTCAACACAGCTTTTATAAACGCCCCGAACAAAATCGTCGCTAAATTGCCATTTGTTCATCAGCCCGCCGTCGCGAACTGTACAGTCCATTACTTTTATGTCTGCTTTATACATTATTTGCTGTTTTTAATTTTTAATAAATTCATTTCGTGATTAATGTTGCTCTCCACCAAAAGCGTGTATATCTGCTCAAAAACATCGGCATTTAATCCTTTCGATTCTGCCCAATCTCTGCGCTGCTGAATTACTGCATCTTTTCTTTCCTGTGCAATAACAGCGTTTTTATCGTTTTTAAAGCGAACAACGGCTTCGACGTATTTATGCCGCTCGGCAAAAAGCAAAATGATATGTTCATCAATTTTGTCAATCTCATTTCTTAGTTCTTCAAGAGAATGACAATCTTCCGGATGTTTAAACCCCATATTTCAAAAAATTATAACTTGTTGTTATATATTGCTATTTACCACAAAGAAATCAATAAAATGTCTATAAATTCATCAATGTCTAATCTAAAATACCTATTTAGTATTAATTTAAACAGTATTTTGGTGAAAATTTTGCAAATTGAAAGTTGCTTTCTGCATTGAATAATGTTCGATGATAAATTGCAACTTTGGGTGGATGTGGCATTTAACAGCCGAGTGTTGAAAAAACGTTACAATTGCCTAACATGCAGGTGTCCGATTCTTTCTAGTATCAATGGATTGATTATCTTTGCCGCGCAAAAGTAGTTTAGGTTTGCAGCGGAAGATTTTAAATACGAAAACTTCTGATTGTATTTGAATTACAACATTTAAAATAACAGATAGATTTCAATAGTAATATTGAAGCAAAAAATAGTAACAGTAAAATGATAAAAATTACACTTCCTGACAACAGCGTACGTGAGTTTGCGGAGCCTGTTAGCGGTTTAGAGATTGCAAAATCGATCTCGAACCGTTTGGCAAAGGATGTGCTGTCGATTTCGGTTGATGGCGAAGTTTGGGATTTATCGCGGAAAATTGACCACGATGCCAACATTAAACTGTTCACGTGGGACGACAGAGAAGGAAAAGAGACATTCTGGCACTCATCGGCACACTTAATGGCTGAGGCAATTGAAACTTTTTATCCGGGTACCCAATTTGGTATCGGCCCAACTGTTGATACAGGATTTTACTACGATATCGATCTTCCTGAAGGGAAAGTGCTTTCGGAAAAAGACCTGCAAAAAATTGAGCAAAAAATGCTTGAGTTGGCACGTCAGAAAAACGATATTGTTCGTTCTGATATTTCGAAAGAAGACGCTTTGTCTATGTTTGCCGAAAAGAATGACGAACTGAAGCAGGAGCTAATCAGCGAACTGGAAGACGGAACCATAACCTTGTACAATCAGGGAAATTTTACTGATTTATGCCGTGGGCCACACTTGCCCAACACCAGCTATATTAAAGCCATTAAATTAACGGCTATTGCAGGTGCATACTGGCGTGGCGACGAAAAAAATAAAATGCTTACCCGTGTTTACGGTGTTACTTTTCCAAAAGCCAAAATGCTTACCGAATACCTCGAAATGGTTGAGGAAGCTAAAAAACGCGATCACCGAAAAATTGGTAAGGAAATGCAATTATTTACCTTTTCAGAGGCAGTGGGACAAGGATTACCGTTGTGGTTGCCAAAAGGAGCACAGCTGCGTGAACAGCTGGAGAATTTCCTGAAAAAAGTTCAAAAGAAATACGGTTACGAGCAGGTATTGACACCGCATATTGGCGATGTGAAGTTGTACAAAACTTCAGGTCATTATGAGAAATACGGAAAGGATTCGTTTCAGCCAATCACTACTCCTGCAGAAGGAGAGGAGTACCTGCTGAAACCGATGAACTGCCCGCACCACTGCGAGATTTACAAAGCCTGGCCGCGTTCGTATAAAGATCTGCCAATTCGAATGGCAGAATTCGGAACGGTATACCGCTACGAAATGAGTGGTGAGTTGCATGGGTTGACACGTGTGCGTGGCTTTACTCAGGACGACGCACATCTTTTCTGCCGTCCCGATCAGGTAAAAGATGAATTCAAGAAAGTAATCGATATTATTTTCATCATTTTCAAAGCTTTGAGTTTCGAAAATTATACTGCGCAGATTTCGTTGCGCGACCCGAATAAACCTGAAAAGTATATCGGATCGCCTGAAAACTGGGATAAAGCAGAGCAGGCCATTATAGAAGCTTGCGAAGAAAAAGGTTTAAATACGGTTACAGAACTAGGTGAAGCTGCATTTTACGGCCCGAAACTCGATTTTATGATTAAGGATGCATTGGGACGTAGCTGGCAGTTGGGAACTGTTCAGGTAGATTATAACCTGCCCGAGCGTTTTGAGTTGGAATATATAGGAGCGGATGATAACCGTCATCGTCCGGTAATGATCCACCGTGCACCATTTGGGTCGATGGAACGTTTTGTGGCCGTGTTAATTGAGCACACTGCAGGTAAGTTCCCGTTATGGCTTACGCCAGATCAAGTGGTAGTATTACCTATTAGCGAAAAGTATAACGATTATGCTAAAAAAGTTTCAAATTTTCTAAATATTTCCGATATTCGCACCGTCGTTGATGATCGTAACGAAAAGATTGGTAGGAAGATACGAGACAACGAATTAAAACGAATTCCTTATCTGCTGATTGTTGGCGAAAAAGAAGCAGAATCTGACTCTGTTGCTGTACGCCGCCAAGGCGAAGGCGACAAAGGAACAATGACACTAGAGGAGTTCGCTGAATTTATTAATAAAGAAGTAAGAGATCAATTATCAGGATTGTATAACTAACTTAAGGAGGAACGCATTATAGCTATTAAAAGAAGAGGTCCGAGAAGAAAATTCCAGCCGCGAAGAGAGCAGGAACCACAACACCGGATTAACCACAAGATCAGGGTCCCACAAATACGTTTAGTGGGCGACAATATTGAAAATCCAGGAGTTTATCCATTACGCGACGCATTGAAAATTGCCGACGAAATGGAATTGGATTTGGTAGAAATTTCACCAAAAGCTGATCCTCCGGTTTGTAAAATTATTGATTACTCGAAGTTTCTTTATCAGCAGAAAAAGAAACAAAAGGAGATGAAAGCAAAAACCACAAAAGTTGTGGTAAAAGAAATACGTTTCGGTCCGCAAACTGATGAGCATGACTTCCAGTTTAAACTGAAACATGCTGAAAAATTCCTTCAGGACGGAGCAAAAGTTAAAGCGTTTGTATTCTTTAAAGGACGTTCGATCTTGTTTAAAGACCAGGGCGAAATTCTATTGCTTAGACTGGCAACAGAATTAGAAGAATGGGGAACCGTTGAGCAATTGCCAAAACTTGAAGGAAAGCGAATGACAATGTTTATTTCACCTAAAAAGAAATAGGTTTCGGTTAACGAAACTTGTTTTTTGGTGTTAAACCATATATAATAAAGTTCTTTGATAACATTTTAATTAGTAGGAATTATGCCAAAAATGAAAACGAACTCCGGTGCTAAAAAACGTTTTAGATTAACCGGAAGTGGTAAAATTAAAAGAAAGCACGCCTACAAAAGTCATATTTTGACTAAAAAAAGTACAAAGCGTAAGCGTAATTTGACTTATTGGACAACAATCGATAAGACAAACGAAAGCAACGTAAAACTTTTGTTGTGCATGAAGTAATCAGTCTTAACTGACTGTTTCTTTATTAAACCTTTTAATTGAGAGAGGTAAAAAAGTTAAAAACCAGATAATTGTGCTTTAAAGTATTTCTGTCGGTTGACGGAGAGCGCCGATTATCAAAAAAGTAAAAAGTATGCCAAGAAGTGTAAATCATGTAGCATCACGCGCCCGAAGAAAAAAATTACTGAAAAAAACTAGAGGTTATTTCGGTTCGCGTAGTAACGTTTGGACGGTTGCAAAAAATACCTGGGAAAAAGGTCAACAGTTTGCATACCGCGATAGAAAAGCGAAAAAAAGAACATTCCGTGCATTGTGGATTCAGCGTATTAACGCTGCAACACGATTGGAAGGAATGTCGTATTCACAATTCATGGGATTGTTGAAAAAGAACGACATTGAAATTAACAGGAAAGTTTTAGCTGATTTGGCTATGAACCAACCTGAGGCGTTCAAAGCAATCGTAGAAAAAGTAAAATAAAGACTTTATTATTTAGGTGAAATACATTGTAAGTCCTGACGGTTTCGTCGGGACTTTTTTTATGCCCGTACCTGAATGTTTTATCTAATTATTCTCAACAATCAATTTATAACCAATCCCTCTAACATTCATTATGCAAACATTCGGATCTTTTGCTAATTTTTGGCGCAGTTTTGTGATGAATACATGCAAACTACGTGTTGTAAAATAGTCATCGTCGCCCCAAAGGTCCAGTAAAATGTTTTTGGTGTGCAGGATTTGATTTTTATTATCGCATAATCGCTTTAATAACTCGGACTCGCGATGAGAAAGGATTGCTTTTTCCCCTGCAAAAAATAGGCTTTGAGATACCGAATCAAAAGTATAACTACCAATTTTAAAATGTTTTGATGTGGCATGCTGCGTTTTTTGATAGGCCCTATTCATTAATGCTTTTATGCGGATAATGAGCTCATTCATTCCAAATGGCTTTTTCAGATAATCGTTGCCTCCAATTGTAAAACCCTCTACAACGTCTTCCACCGTAGAGCGGGCGGTTAAGAATAATACGGGAATGTTAGGATTGGTTTCTCGAATTTGTCGGATCATTTCAAACCCATCCATAACAGGCATCATCACGTCGGCCACTATGACATCGGGATGTAGGTTATGATACTTTTGCAATCCAATGTCTCCGTTGCCTGCTGTGAATATAACAAATTCCCCCTTTTCTTCGAGCGTTTCTTTGATTATCATCGATAATGTTAGCTCATCTTCAACTAACAGTACTTTTATTTTATCCATTACTGTGGAATTTTGAGTGAAAAAACCGATCCTTTTTCAGGTCGACTTTCAACAGTGACATTTCCGCCATGTTTTTCAATCATTTCTTTTACATAAAACAAGCCCAGCCCAAATCCTTTTACATTATGGCGGTTTCCGGTAGGTACGCGGTAAAATTTGTTAAAGAGCCGATCCTGGTATTTTGAATCAATACCAATACCATTGTCCTCAACTAAAAGAACCACATTGTTACCTTTTGAATGCGACGATACTTTTATCTGGACCTCATTCTCCGAGTATTTAATACCATTTTCGATTAAATTATTTAGCATATTGCTCAAATGTAGCTTGTCGGCTTTTATTGTTTCTACTTCGAAATGGGTTTCAATATCTACTTTTTTATCAGCCACAAGAATTAACTTCTCAGCTAAACCGGAGACTAGTTGAGCAAGGTCGATTTTTTCAATCTTCAGTTCAACATTGTTATTGCTTTTGCGCGACATTGACAAGATTTGTTCAACCAGGCTAGTTAACTGTTCCATCTGTTCTTTGGCAATGTTCAGGTATTTGTTTCGCCGTTCTTTACTTGTTGGCTGATCCGCTACCAACAGAGCGTCGATAGCCGCATACGACACCGCAATGGGGGTTTTTAATTCGTGTGTCATGTTGTTCGTAAAATTGGTTTTAAGCTCTTCTTCAGTTTGCAGTTTTCGTATGGTGCGTATTAAATAGAAGAAGGTAACCACCAGAAAAATGAAGATGACTACTGATGTAAGGAATAAACCGACCATTTGTTTTAAGAGAAATCCGGTAGGATTTTTTATGTACAAACGATAGGAGTGAGATCCGTTGAAGTCGTAGTAATAGTCGAATTGCCGGGCATTTTTAATCAAAAAGGATTGATTGTTATTCGCGGAAAAACAAATGGAATCATTCGACGTTTGAACAACGAAAACCTGATAAGCCTGGTTTATATTTGCTTCTTTAAGCTGAATATTTAAAATGCTATCAAAAACATTAATGTTAATTGGAATGTACTGATCGTCTCCGTAATGCATTGTTTTTTTGATATATGCAGCCAAATTCTCTGTTGTTTGTACTTTTTCTCCATAATCATTGAAACCAGCCTCTTGTGTTTCTGATTCATTGATTGTGTCTTGCCCGTTCTTATCGTATGAGTAATATACATCCCGACCAGTAGAATCGGCTCTCATACCAACATTCATCGCCAGCGACCGGTTGATGGCTGTATCCTGTTCAAGAAGCTCGGAGCGAATGGTCAGTTCATACTGATCGGCAATATCCATGGCATTGTAGACATCTTTATCGAATTGTTTCGAGGTAGTTTCGTACAGGCCGTTTAGCCAGTAAAGTTGATAAAGAAATACGCCAAGCATTACTAATGTAATAAGGACTGCAATAGTTCGTAATGAGAATTTCATTTATTATTAATTGAATACCCTTTTCGGGCGAATGCTTTTCCTTTTCTTACAGGAATACTTTTGAGCTAAAATATATAATATGATTTGATAACACTTAATATGTTAAGACTATTTAAGACTAAGTAAGCGAATGGTAACGCTATTTGAAAACGGGAATGAGGTTATTTGTAATGTGGATAAAATTAATAACAGAAACAATTATGAAAACAATTAATAACACTTTACTAAAAGCATTTTTGGTTCTCTTTTTAGGTATTATTAGCCATACTCTTTGGGCGCAAATGTATTCAATATCAGGTCAGTTGGTTGATGAACATGATTCCATCGTTCCGGCAGCTTCAATTATTCTTACCAATCAGAAAGATTCTTCGTTTGTAGAAGGAACAATCTCAAACATGGATGGCCATTTTATTTTAAACAAAGTTAAAGACGGAAACTATTTATTACATATTCAACATTTACTTTACGAAAAGAAGGATATTGCAGTAACCAACCTTAATACCGATTTAATACTTGGCAGCATTATACTTTCAGAAAAAGAAAACGAGTTGAATGAAATTAGTGTGAAAGCAATCCGCCCCGTGGTAAAAATGGAAAACAACACCTTATCTTATGACGCAACGGCAGTAAGTGAGAAATTTGTACGCGACAATGCTTACGAGGTATTGGGAGATGTGCCTGGGATAAACCTTCGCGAAGGAGGAATACAACTTGTTGGGGCTGCAAAGTTAAATGTTGCCATTAACGGAAAACCAACAACATTGAGTATCGATCAGGTGCTAAACATGTTAAAGGCAATGCCCAATACAAATGTTGAAAAAGTGGAAGTTATGTACGCTCCGCCTGCAAAATACAACGTAAAAGGAGCTTTAATCAATATTATTTTAACCAAAGCTGAAAAGAATCAATTGAACGGATCTGTTAATGCAGGAGTTCGTCAGCGCCGTAATACCGGGGCTTTAGGAGGTTTAAATCTTCAGTATGCAAAAGATAAATGGGATGCTAATATACTGTATTCGTATGATTATGACCACATCAGCCAGAAAGATATTTTTGAGATTAATCATACTTATAAAGACACCTTGTATTTGATTGAACAAAATATGCAAATACCAAATAAGATAAAAGCACATCTGTTACAATTAAGTACAGCTTATAGAATTGATTCAGCACAAACATTATCGTTTAGTTATTCGGGTAATTTTACGAATGACAATAGTTCGCCAAACAAAACATATACTACTTTTTCATCGGTAAAAGGCGTTTCTACAGAACTGGACACCAGCTTTTCCGAATCGACAGAAACCTTGCATAATCTTAAACTCGACTATGATTTGGCCAATAAGTTAACTGTCGGAGCAGATTATACCTATTACAATAGTCCTTCGGAAAATGCGTATATAAGTGTTATCGACGACGAATTAATGGAGTATGAAACAACATCGGAGCAAACAGTAAATAAATGGATGCTGTACGCCAATCATTCTTTCAGTTTATGGAATTCAGACTTTTCCTATGGTGCAAATTATTCGTACAGCGGAAATAGAAACCATTATAGTTACTACGATTTAAACAACGATAGTTTGAAAATAGATGAAGCGCAATCTTCAAAAAATGAATACAATGAAGCGGCTGCATCTGGTTTCCTTTCATTTGCAAAACAATTAAATCCGCACTGGTCGCTCGATTTTACATTGAAAGGGGAGTTTGATCGTATGCAGAAAGAATCTGGAAACACAAAAACCGATGTTTGGAATACTTTCTACTGGTATCCGAGTTTTAATGCTTCGTTTATACCTGGTAACGAGTATAAGCACATTTTTCAATTGGCACTTGAATCGTTTACAAATTACCCTTCGTACTGGGAAATTAGCCCGGCGACATGGTATTCCAATCAATATATGCTTGTTAAAGGAAATCCTGAATTGAAACCGTCGCAAACCTATACTTCGAATTTTACTTACATTTTTAAGCAGAAATATGTAATGATGCTTTCGTATAAGTACGAAAATGAAATGATGACCCAAATCCCATTTGCTTCAAGTGAAAGTTTCAATACGATTACGCGCTTCGAAAATATTGATTTTGATAAAGAACTGACAGCTGCATTTGTATTGCCATTTAATATTGGCCAGTATATCAATGTAAATCCAACTGCTATTTATTTGCATCAACACTTAAAAAACAGTGGTTCGGAAGAACAAGCTTTCGATCGAACTTCTGATTTGTTTGTTTTTCAGTGCAATACCGCCATATCGTTGTGGAAAAAACAAGGTTTGAAGGGCACCATTTCCGGCCACTATTACGGGCGTGGCATACAGGGGATTTACGACTTTGAACCTTCTTATCTGGTTGATTGCGGAATTTCGTGCAACATGCTAAAAAATAAAGCAGTATTATCGCTCAAAGCAAACGACATTTTCAACTCAAGTATTCCCAAACTTAATATCAATAACAACAATCAAAAGAGTCACTACAACCTGGATCAGGACACCAGAATGTTTACATTAAATTTCAGATACAATTTTGGAAAAGAAATTAAAAACAAGAAGATAGATGTTGATGATAGTCGTTTTAAACGAATGTAGAAGAAAGTAAAGGTATTTTTTGATAGCTAATCCCCGGCGGTTTCGTCGGGGATTCTTTTTTATTTTTCTATTAACCTGTGTGCGATTCTAAAATATTTTCACGGGAAAGTTTCTGTCTGGAAATAGCTAAAACTTTGAGTCGTTTTAAAATCAAAATCAGCTTATCAGAAAGGTTTAGGGACGATGCTCGAACAATAGGGTAGTATTCGGATCAAGTTTAATGGTTTTTATTTTTGAAGAAGTTTTAACGCTAAAATGCTGTTCCTGTTGTTTGCCGGTAATTTCAAATTTCCGTAACTCTGAATTTCCATCTTCATAAAGAATATTCATTTCCAGCGGAAAACTGAAAAGTTGCCTTCCTCTTTGTCGAATTATAATTTGTTGATTGTCTATTTGTTTCCCGGTGGTTTCTGTTCCCCACGAAACTTTAAATACCGGATGTCCGGCATTCCAAAGCCATTGATGAAAAAAACGATCAAGATCTTTACCCGAAACAAATTCCATAACCAATTGAAAATCTTTTGTCAGAGCGGTTTTGTTTCTGTAATCGTGATAGTATTTCTGTAATCCTTTAAAGAAAATGTCGTCGCCTAATTTATTTCGCAGCATGTGTAAAACCTAACTGGCTTTTTCGTACGAATTAGCATTTAATAAACGGGTATATTCCTGCTCCGTTGTATCGATTACCGGAGTGTATTTTTGTTTCGAGAAAGCAATAACGCGTTCTCTATCGTATTTCAGTCCTTCTTTAAATTGTTTGTCGCCATAAAAGTGCTGCACATAAAGATGTGTAAGATAGGTGGCAAATCCTTCGCTCAACCACACATGATGCCAGTTTTGCTCGGTAACCGAATTTCCAAACCACTGGTGAGCCACTTCGTGGGCAAACAACTGTTCGGGCACGCGATCGCTTATGGCTGAATTTTCGAAATAAAATATGCAGCTGGCATTTTCCATTCCGCCGTAACGTGTTTTTGATTGTACATGCGCCAGCTTTTCATAAGAGTAGGGGCCAATTAGTTCCGAAAAGTACTCAAGTGCTTTTGTGCCGTATTGGTAGTTCTCGAATCCTTTTGTTTTGTTCTCTTCAAATACCCACGAACTTACCGGAATTCCCTGGTAGTTTTGCTCGTTTCCAATAGCAAAATCGGCAGCTCCAATTACCATAAGTTTGGTCGCCAATGGAACATCCTCTTTCCAATGCGTGAATTCCATTGCATTTTCAAGTTGTTTTTTCTCCATTAGAGCTCCGTTTGCAACGATCTCATAATGAGCGGGAGCATAAACCAGAAATTCTAAAGTGGCTTTATCAGAAGGATGATCGACACATGGAAGCCAGTTTTGTGCGCGATTGGGCCAGTTATCGCCAAAAAAAGTACGATCTCCATAGCGATTCTCGGCTATAATCAATCCATCGGCAGGAACTCCTGAATAGGCAATCGTAAAATCGAGAACATCTCCCTCCTGCGCTTCTTCATTTAAACTAATTCCAAGTTTATTGTTTCCTTGAATAAAGCCAAGCCCAATTGTTCCGTTTTTTACTGAATGAACCAGCATTCCGCTATCGCCTGATTTGTCAACTAAATCGAGTGTAATATCACTCCCTGCTTTAAGAAATTTAATTGAAATGGTAGCAATTCCTTCAATTTGGTTTGTTGTATCATTTAAATAGATTTCGAACTTGTAGTGTTGTATATCAATCTTCTCAAAACGAGATTGGTGATTTTGGGCGGACAATAAAACAACGTTGCCAAAAAACAGTAGCAGACAACAAAATTTGGTAATATTCATTAGTCGAGGATTGAACTCTGGAATTTATTGATTGTGGCTTTTTATTAATGCGTAGGTAGCAAACGATGCCAGCCAGTGGGCTCCTGCATACTCGCCTGAATCCATTTTTTCGTAGCTGTAGTTGAAATGGGCATCGGCAAAATCAATCAATTGCTGGTTATTCAACGCATACCCCATTTCGTATAAGCACCAGGCACGGCTAAAGTTTAAGCCGTCGAGGTGGGCGAGCTTGCCATCGCTGCGGTCGGTGACTTTTGCAATATAGAGAAACTTTTCAGGATGTTTGTCAAACTTTGGAAGAAACGTTTTTAGCCACTGTTTAAACTTTTTCTCGGGTAATACTTTTAACATTATCGAAGCTTCCTGCAGGCACGGCGAAAGGAAATCGAAACCGCCGGGTTCCCAGGAAAGCGGGCAATCACAATCGGTTAAGTAATACTCCTTTGCTTTTCTTTCAATTTGAATGGCAAGCGCAGTATCGTATTTTTTTGCCCAGTCGTATGCAAACGACATTCCGAATGCAATGTTGCTGTGTTCGCCAATTCGTATGGGGTAAATCAGTTTGTCCAGAAATTCGCCAAACTTATCCGATAGCAGGTCAACCAGCGGGGAAAGGTTCGCCTGCAATTCCAGTGCAACCGGGTCATCCCATTCGCGCAAAGCTTCGTCGAGTTTTAACAACCAGGCCCAGCCATAAGTGCGTTCGTAAGTGGTGTTGTGTTCATCGTCGAAATACGCAACTTCCTGCAATATGTTTTCTTCGGTAATATTGTTCTTTAACTTTTTAATGATCTCGTTACGGTACTTAAAATTCGGGAATTCAGTTAATATTTTTACTAAAGTCCAATGTCCGTGCACCGACGAATGCCAGTCGAAACAGCCATAAAAAGCGGGGTGCATAACACGTGGAGGTTGCAGATAACTGTCGTTGGCCAAAACATGCCCGGTTTTATTCGGATATTCCTGATCGATACATTCGTAAGCAAAATGATAGAGATATTCGGCTTTCTTTTCGTCGAAGGCAAGTTTTGATGATTGCGCTGAAAGCAGACTGGTCATAAATAAAAATAGTAGTGAAAATTGTAATTTCATCGTTCTTCAGATTTTGATGAGATGAAATTAAAAACAATTCTCAATAACCATTAACAATTACGGTATTTATCGTTTAAGCCGATTCTATTATTAATCATCGGGATGATTTTTTGCAATCTTGTTTCTTTGGTTTTCGCTTGTTTTGCATTGGCGATATAATTAGCAAATTCGCGTTGTTTGCCCGGCAAAAATTCCTGAAATGAAAGTTTTAAATAATTATCCTGACTAAAGGCTTCTTCCAACTCGGGTGGAATTATTAGCTTTTTATTTCGGTTGATTTTTACTCTTTTATTTTGCTTTTCATTGGCGATTGCTTCGTTTGCATAAGCTATAATTCTTTCCGCATCAATATCGTCGGCCGTTACAAAGCGCCACTTCCGCAATGCTTTGGTTTCATCGTTTTGTGCATTAAAAAGAACTTTTGCTTC
This sequence comes from uncultured Draconibacterium sp., assembly GCF_963677155.1. NCBI lineage: Bacteria > Pseudomonadati > Bacteroidota > Bacteroidia > Marinilabiliales > Prolixibacteraceae > Draconibacterium > uncultured Draconibacterium sp. Next base: position 4,923,402 of record NZ_OY781884.1, read on the forward strand.
GTCTTTTAACAATGCCCCCTGAAAGAACCAAATAGCCACGTGCCCTTTAAAAACCCCGAGCCCGATCACATTTTTTTCATTAATAGTATAACACGGAGTACCCCATTTTATGGTTTCCGACAGTTCTGTCGATATTAGCAAATCGTGTAAAATCATTAAAATATCCTGTCGCGATGTGGTGTTCAAAATATATTCTTCAACTGTTCTGGCACTTACCATTTTGCACTATTTTTTTCGGGTGAATATGGCAACAATGGCTGAGGCTGCCAGCCCCTTTACCGGTGTCGCAATAATACTTTGTATCATATAACTTTGCAGGTTGAAATAACTTTCTGCCTCTTCCTGAGTTTGCAAGCCGCTTTCAACTGCATAACGAATCATGTTTTCATGATAAATCAATTTAAAAGATAAATTTACACTTTTCGTGTTTTCCATTTTCCTTTGCGGAACAAATACAAGGCTGTAATTGCCAGAAATGATTCAGCAATTACTATCGACATACTGGCTCCAAACAATCCCATATTCAGCACAATTGCCAGAAGATAGGCCAATGGTATTTCGAACAACCAAAAGCTTATAAAATTGATTTTTGAAGGTGTAATCGTGTCGCCGCTTCCGTTAAAGCCTTGCATAAGCACCATTCCGAGTGCGTAAAACAGGAAGCCAAAACTGATTACACGCAATGCCAGTGTGCCATTTTGAATAACTGCTACTTCGCCGATAAACAGTTTTATCCAGAACTCAGGAAAAACAGCCAGTATTATTCCCATAAATCCCATAAAAATCATATTTACGTAACCGGTTATCCACACTGATCGTTCGGCACGTTCAGGTTGATTGGCGCCAAGGTTTTGTCCAACAAGTGTTGATGCTGCGTTGCTGAGCCCCCAGGCAGGAAGCAGTGCAAAAATGATTATTCGAATGGCAATGGTATACCCAGCCAGCGCTTCAGGTCCCGAAACTGCAATAATACGTACAAGCAAAATCCAACTGGATGTTGCAATAAGGTTCTGCAAAATCCCACCACCTGATATTTTTACCAGTTTTAGCATAACGTTAAAGCGGATTTTTAAACTGTGCCAGTACAGTCGGATACGGTGATGTCCGCCAAATAAAAGGTAAAACTGATATAAAACTGCCAATCCACGCCCGATTGTAGTGGCAATTGCTGCGCCTGCAAGTCCCAGTTCAGGGAAAGGACCAATGCCAAAAATAAGCAGTGGGTCGAGAATAATATTGATAATATTGGCTAGCCACATTACCCGCATTGAAATGGCGGCATCGCCGGAACTACGGAAAACCGCGTTAATAATAAACAACAACATAATTACCACATTCCCGCCAAACATAATGGCAGGGAAGAGGTAACCTTCGGCAGCCATGGAGTCGGTTGCGCCCATAAGCTTTAAAAACTCGCCGGCAAATAAAACGCCTGGAATAGCAATGCAAACTGAAAATATCAAACCAACCATCATAGCCTGAAAAGCCACAACACCGGCTTGTTTGTTGTTTTTCTCGCCAATTCTTCGCGAAACGAGGGCTGTGGTTGCCACACTAAGTCCCATTCCAATGGCGTACACAATGGTCATTACCGATTCGGTGAGGCCAACCGTTGCTACCGCATCGGCGCCTAGTTTCGAAACAAAAAAGATGTCGACTACGGCAAAAACCGATTCCATGATCATTTCGAGGACCATTGGCACGGCCAAAATAAAAATGGCTTTGCCAACACTACTTTCAGTGAAATCGCGCTCTGTACCGCCAATTGCTTCTTTTACATCGATCCAGAGTTCTTTAAAATCAATGTCTTTTAGTTTTTGTAAAGACAAAACACTTACTCTTTTGCGTAACATGATAAAAATATGGAAATAAATGGATAAACTAATTGAATAATCTCTTGTACCCAACCTTAGAACGGTCGGCAATCGGTGACGGTGATATTAATTGAGATATTCATTTTTAGTTCTCTTTTATTTGAGTTCTACAAAGTTATGGAAATTAATTCTTATAAAACAAATTAAATTTCAATAAACTTTTATTCGCTATGAAATTGAACACTTCCAATTGAGTAATGTTAATAAGCTGAAAAGTTACTACAAATGAATCCTAAACTGTATTTTATTCTGCTGCTTTTTGTACTTGTTTCATGCAATTACAAAGATCAATTTCCGGTAAAAAAGTCGGAACGTATTTCTGTCAATAATACATCTGTAACACAGTTCGATAGCAGCCGTTACGGGCCTTTTGGTGAACTTTTTACTTTTGTTAACCAGTTTGATATGCAAGATTCATCCTTTGATTTAGAGTCGTTTAAGGCTAGTTGTGATGAGTTTTCTGCCACTAAAAATAAAACAAATTACAGTAGTCGGGCGCTGCCTGCATGGATAGAAATAAATGGCCTGTTACTTGAATTGACTGCTGATGCAAAATATGCACAAGAGCTGGAGAAAATTTCAGCAAACGAAAAAATGACGGACTATATACAACCTTTTGTGTTTACCAGAAGTGTGGATCATATTTACGTTAACCTGTTTAAGCCTGCCGAAATGAAGTACCAGCACTCGCTAGGTGGCGATGTTACTATTCGGCAGGAAACAGCATATCCGGAATCAGGAAGCATTCGTTTACATTTCGAGATGACGGAACGGCGTTACATTGAACTAAATATATGCATTCCTGAATGGGCAGAAGGTACACATGTTGAAGTAAAAGGCGTAAAGTATTTTACAAAACCCGGAAGTTATTGTTTTATAGCCAAAAAATGGAAGCAAGGCGATTTGGTTGAGATTGAACTACCGATAGAAAAATATCAATTTCGTATTCACTAATATCCGGTCTGTCACGGAATCAAGGTCGTCATGCTGAACTCTTGTTTCGGCATCTTACTATTTCTAAAAGATTCCGAAATAAATTCGGAATGACGTAAAAGCATAATATTTTTGAATTTTCTAGCAGTTGGGCAAAGCATCGTAAATAGCCAGCCCACCTTCCGATGTTTCGCGGTATTTACTTTGTAAATCTATCCCCGTTTTGTACATGGTTTCTACCACTTCATCAAAACTTATCCGGTGGCGGCCATCGGTAAGCAAAGCATAGTTATTATGCGAAACAGCTCTTTCGGCAGCAAATGCATTACGTTCGATGCAAGGAATTTGCACCAAGCCAGCAACCGGATCGCAGGTTAATCCCAGGTGGTGTTCAAGTCCCATTTCTGCTGAATATTCGATTTGATAAATGGTGCCACCCATCATTTGTGTTGCCGCCCCCGAAGCCATTGCACAAGCCGTTCCAACTTCGCCCTGACAACCTACTTCTGCTCCTGAAATCGATGCATTTGTCTTTACCAGGTTCCCAATTACTCCGGCAGTTGCCAGTGCCCTTAAAATGGTTGTTTTATCGCTTTTATGAATTTTCTTGAAATATTTTAAAATGGCAGGCAAAACGCCACTTGCTCCACAGGTTGGTGCGGCTACAATTTTACCACCGGCAGCGTTTTCTTCCATTACTGCCAATGCGTAAGAAAACAGTTGCGAGCGTCGTTTAAAAGGTGTTGCAAAATTGTGCCCTTTTGTATTGAAACTCTGTGCTTTTCGCGGAAGTTTTAAACCTCCGGGCAAAACGCCATCGGTTTTTAAACCACGTTTAATACTGTCGAACATCACATCCAACACTTCTTCCAGATAATCCCAAATATCCGGTTCTTCGAACTCGGCAACATATTCCCAAAAACTTTTCCCGTTGCGGTTGCACCAGTCCAGTATTTCTTCCATGGTGGTGTGTTCGTACACATCAACAGTTTCCGTTTCCGTATAATCATCAATAATTGCACCTCCGCCAATGCTGTAACATGTCCATTCTTTCAACAATTTATTTGTGTTGCTAAAAGCTTTAAAACACATGGCATTTGGATGTCCGGGGAGAAAGGTTTTTGGCTCCCAGTTTATTTGTAACTGGCGGTTGCCAAAACTTTGTTTGATGGCATAATCAGTAAGGTGACCTTTTCCGGTGGCTGCCAAACTACCGTATAACGTTACTTCAAAATGATTAGCATCTTTATTTTCGGCCAAGAACCTTTCGGCAGCCTTTTTAGGTCCCATCGTGTGACTGCTAGAAGGGCCGTGTCCTATTTTATAGATTTCCTTAATCGATTCCATACTTTTATTTCATCTGTTTATAATTGTATATTTTTTTAGGTAACAGATGGAACTCGCATGATCTTTAATCTTCTGCCAATGTGCGAAATTATTTATCACGCTCGTTTCAGTACCCAATAAAAGAATAGAAATTATGCTAGTCAATGATATTTAGCAGTGCCTGTAAAAAGCACGAAAATCTGGCTACTTTTTATCTCTCACCCGCATAAAACGGAACATATTCATAATCCAGTTAGGGAGAGGGTGGTAGCCACGTTTCCGGAAATCGATATACCAACCTATTTTCTCGATAATTGGTATTTTATGTGTCTCAACAAATTCTATTAAAGTTCCTTCCGGTGCCTGTATATAGGCAAAGTTACCAGCAGCTTCACCCATATTGAACGAGTCGGTTGCTTTGGCGCTATCAACGGTAAACGGATAACCTAAGGCTTTTGCTTTTTCGCGGAATTCATCCATGCCGTTTATATCAAAACAAAGGTGAATAAAACCCGGATCTCCCCAAATTCTTCCGTCGTAAATATCTTTGGGCTCGTAATCAAAGGCCTGAACCAGTTCGATGATAGATTGCCCAAAAAACGGGCTAAAAGCACCTTGTTTTACATCGGAATGACGCAATAAAACCCTACGGAACTTTTTATCTCCACCCGGAATACCTTTGTAATCTTCAAAAACACCTGTTTCGTCATATATAATTTCATCATATTGCAGAATTTCCTGGTAAACTTTCAGGCTGGTATCCATATCTTTTACACCGATGACGGTTCCGAGTACGCCGCCAGTCAACGATTTCTCTTTTTTACGAAAAACACCTTCCTGGTTTTTAACTTCCCACATATTTCCGTAAATGTCTTTCATGAAAAAGTGGTCGTTTCCAGCCGGGTCTTTAGAAATAGAAGTGAGGAGATTTAATTTGGACGCACTAAATTTATCGTAAACGACTTGTACATTCTCGGTTTTTATTTTACCGATATTAATGCCTAAATCTCCCAACTGAATTTCAAATTTAATTGGCTCAGGTTTTTTTCCTGTGTGCTGCCAAATTTCAAAACCTCCGCCACCTTGCATGTTAAGCGCCAATACGGCCTTTTTACTGCGTTTTTTCCCTGCGGTATGGGCAAGCATAAGTTCGGCAGTTGCGTCGTCTTCAAACATTCGAATATCCATCGAGAAATGTTTGCGATACCATTTCCATGCTTCCTGAAGATCTTCAACACCAACTCCCAATTGCTGGATTCCGTTTATTTGTGCTTTCATTTCTGCTAAATACTTATAGTTTACAATGGTTTTACGCGCGAAGCCATGTAGTAATACAAACGCGGCAAAAACCGCCTTATGTGTACCATTATAACTTCTGAACCACCTACCAATATTTCTTTTCTCTCTTTCTTTAGTTTTTTGCAAATCACTTTTGCACATTTTTCGGCCGACATTCCTGTATCTTGTCCGGCATCCATTTGTGCATGTGTTTTTCCATCTTTATTGATTGCATTCACCGAAATATTCGTTTTTATACGTCCGGGAATGATAATTGACACAGCAATGTTGTTTTTTGCATTCTCGGCTCGTAAACTTTCGAAAAAACCATGGAGGGCCTGTTTCGAAGCAGAATATGACGACCGGTATGGAAATCCAAATTTACCAACAATACTTGATGTAACTGCAATTTGTCCGCCACCATTTTTAAGCATCTGTGGTAAAACCTTTTTGGTTAAAGCGATTGTTCCGAAATAGTTTACTTCGAAAATTCTACGATCAACACTAACCGGAGTTTCGGCTACAAACGAGCGTTGGCTGATTCCACCAAACTGGTATAATGCATCAATTTTTATGTTATTTTCTTTTATGAATAGAGCTGCTTCTTCAATCGATTGTTCGTTTCCTAAATCGAAAGGAAGAATAACAGTTTGACAGCCATTCTTTACGCAGCGTTTTTCGGTCTCTTTTAAAGCCTCTTCTTTTCTGCCTGAAAGAATGAGTGTTACATTCTTCGATGATAACTCAATTGCCACCGCTTTGCCAATGCCCGACGATGCTCCTGTAATCCAAATTGTCTTTCCCCTAAAATCCATTTACTACATACTTTCAGCGTGCCACGAAGATAACAGAATATTCAGCCGGACAAAATGAATATAGCCTATTTTTACTGTGTTAAAATTAAAAATAGTTAAGATTAACAAGATGCGGATATATTACGCAAAACCCTTTAATTGTTAACTTTTTGATTTAGACTTTGGAATCCTTCGCCAAGTATTTCTTTGGTGTCCATAACGGTAATAAATGCATCAGGGTCTATTTTACTGATGTACTCCTGAATTATTGCAACCTCGCGTCGGCTAACAACGGTATATATTATTCGTTTTTCCTCGCCGGTAAACATACCTTCTCCATTCAGATAAGTTCCTCCACGCTCTAAATCAACCAATAATTTCTCTTTTATCTCTGCATGTTTTTGCGAAACAATAAGAAGCGCTTTGTTATAATTACCTCCTTCGAGTGCCGTGTCGATCAATTTTCCACAAATGTAAATTACGATTAACGAGTAGAGTGGGATAGCCCAGTCGCGGAAGGCGATTAATCCGAATAAAACAATTACAGAATCAACATAAATCATCAATCTTCCAATCTGTAAGTGGGTGTATTTTCCAATGATCATGGCAATAATATCTGAACCTCCTGAAGTGGCACGAGACTTAAAGATTAATCCAAGTCCAAACCCCATTAATACGCCGCCAAACAGGCACGACAAAAGAATATCATTTACCAACGGAAGATTCGGGTCTGGGCGCATCATGGTAAGCAAATCGGTAAAAACAGCGGTTAATACAGAGCCGGTAATTGTTTTTATACCAAAGCGGGGACCGAGAATTTTTATGCCGGCAATAATTAGCGGAATATCAATCATTAGTGCAAAGGTACCCACCGGAATTCCGTCGGGCCAAAAAGAGAAAACACCTTCGGATAAATAGTGAACAACAATGGCAATACCATAAACACCGCCCGGAACAATTTTATGTGGTGTAACAAAAAATACAAAAGAGGCGGCTAAAATAAATGAGCCCGAAATCAAAAGCAGATTGTCCTGAATCCACTTTTTACTAAATATTTTGTCTTTCGTCAGAAATGCCATTGTGTTGAATTTTTTCGCAAAAGAACACAATTTTAATGGATTAAAAAACAGATAATTGTCATCAAATTGTGATCGTGAAAATCAGCAGGAAAATGGGTGCATTTTCCTGAAATATGTAAAAAATAATTGGATTTATATTGTGAATTCTAATCGAGTCTGAAACGATACGATATCGTTCCCTGCTGAAATGCAGCCGCATTATTATCGACGTTGAATTTTGCTTTTAAAGCTGCTTGTTTAGCTTCGTCCCAAAATGCTTTATTGGCTATGGTTGTTCCGCGTGCACCAGGCTCGGCAGAAGTAACATTGCCATTTTTGTCAACGATAACTTTTACCACTACAATTCCGGCATCGTTATCCGGATATTCCGGCTTGGGTAGAGAAATTGCAGAACGTCCACCTAAATCGAATGAAATACCTGCACCTGTTCCCTGGTTTCCGGCACCACTGCCACCGTCGCCATATTTGCTTGCATTTGGATCGCCGGTTGGTACCCCCTGATTCCCACCCGGAAATGTCGCTCCCTGGCTTTCCCCATCGCTGTTACCTGCGCCGCCACTTCCTGAGCCACTGTTGGCAAATGCACCTTTCATGCTCGAGTTTATTTCCGCAATTTTTCTTTCTTGATCTAGCTTTTTTTGCCGTTCAGCTTCTTTACGTGCTTCCTCTTTGGCAATTCTTTCTGCCTCTTCACGTTTTTGCTGTTCTATCTTTTCTTGCTTTTTACGTTCAATTTCCTGAAGACGCTTTTGTTCAGTTTCTTCAGCTTTTTTTCGGTCTAATTCTTCCTGCTGTTTACGTCGTTTTTCATCCAGCTCTTGCTGATGTTTGCGCTCTTCTTCTTTTTTCTTTTTTTCGGCCGCTGCAATGGCTACTGTTTTTTCGTAGTCTTGTGTCATGGCAACTTCTTTAGCAGGTTCCGGCTCCGAAGTTTTTACCGGAGGCGGAGGTGTTTGTTTGGCAGGTGGTGGTGGTGATTGTTTTTGTGCTGTTTGCGGAGGAGGAGGAGCTTTTGGTTGTCGGCGCGCCGGACTCGGTTCGCGGTCGCCCAATCCATTTTCCGAATTCCCGAAATTAACCAGAATTCCTTCTTCTCCGGGTAGAGGAAGTGGCGTAAAAAAGCCAAGTATAAGCAATAATATCAGCACAATTGTATGAAAAACAATCGTTCCGATAAGCCCCTTCTTTTTTTCGCTATATTCCTCTCTCTCAATCATTATACTTCTTCTATTCAGGCGATGTTGCCAGTATCATTTTATACTTATTTCGGCGGGCAATGTTCATTATCTTTACCACCTCGTTAACCGGGACAGATTGATCGGTATGCAACGAGATGAAAATATCGTCGTTACCCGAGCCAAATTTATTGGTTAGAAATGGTTCAATCTCGCTAAATTTTACGCTTTGAAGCTTGTTGTCGTCGTTGATGTAGTATTTCAAGTCGGATGTAATCGATATGGTTGTGATCGGCTTGGCAGCTGTTTGATTGTTACTTTGCGGAAGTAACAATTTCAGTGCATTTGGCGCAATCAGGGTAGAGGTAACCATAAAGAAAATAAGCAACAGAAATACGATGTCGGTCATCGACGACATGCTAAATGAAGCGTTTACTTTATTTCTCTTTTTTAGTGCCATACTGCAGATTATGCCGGTTCGTTTAACAGATCCATAAATTCAGAAGTAGTAGCTTCCATTTTAAAAACCACTTTCTCCACATTTGATACCAAAATATTGTAGGCGAAATAGGCGATAATACCAACGATTAATCCGGCAACTGTTGTTACCATGGCCTGGTAAATACCGGTTGAAAGCAGTGTTACGTCAATATTGCTTCCGGCGTTCGACATATCATAAAATGCCTGAATCATTCCCATTACCGTGCCAAGAAACCCGATCATTGGAGCTCCACCAGCTACCGATGCTAAAACCGGTAGTCCTTTTTCCAGTTTCGAAATCTCAAGGTTACCCACATTTTCAATGGCGGCATTTACATCGGTTAACGGGCGGCCAATTCGGCTGATTCCTTTTTCCAACATACGAGATGCCGGATTTGGATTGCTGCGGCACAGTGCTACGGCAGAATCTATTTTTCCTGATGTGATATAAACTTTTACTTTCTCAAGCAAACTTGAATCAAATCTTCCGGCTTTTTTTATTGCAAAAAAGCGGTCGAAAAAGATGTAAACGGCTACTACCGATAAAAATAGAATCGGAATCATAATCCATCCACCTTTTATAGCCAGATCTATAAATTTTGTTGAAATGCCTTCCGGCTCGGTTGCCATAGCTTCCACCCCTTGTGGAAGATCAGCCTGAATCATCAATAAGTTAAACATGTTTATCCAATTATTTTTTACAATTCTTAAAATAAAAAACGAGGTATAACTGCAAATATTATACCTCGCTAAAATAAGTAATATTTTAACCGTTTTGCTTGCTCTGCACTTCGTATCTTATAGAGTTATGAACAACTGTTTTTTGATAGTTTACAGGACAAACATAACAAAGTATACTGCTGCGCCCGACAGGTAGCCAATTAATGCCAGCCAGCTAATTTTTTTCAAATACCAGATAAAATCAATCTTTTCCAATCCCATTGCAGCAACACCTGCGGCCGAGCCAATAATTAACATGCTGCCACCGGTACCAGCTGTGTAGGCAAGAAATTCCCAGAAAGCACCATCCTGAACAAAGGCGGCCTGGTAACCTACAGCTCCTGCGTCTGCTATCGGGTACATTCCCATAGCTCCTGCAACCAACGGAACATTATCAACAACCGATGAAAGCACACCAATTGCAAGGTCTATCAGGTAAATATTTCCCAGTTTTTTATCAAGATAAGTAGCCAGGATATTTAAGTGCCCCGCTGATTGTAAAGCAGCAACTGCCGAAAGTATACCAAGGAAAAACAATACGGTTGGCACATCGATTCGTTGGATTACGGCTGTAACTTTTAGTTTATCTTTAATTTCTTTTGGTTTGTCTTTGTGTACAATTTCGCCAACAACCCACAAAAGACCTAATGAAAGTAACATCCCCATGTAGGGCGGCAGATGGGTTATTGTTTTAAATACCGGAACGAACAATAATCCGGATACACCCAGAATAAGGAATAAAAGCCGTTCTTTTTCTGTACTATATTCTACTTCATCTTCGTCTATTTCCGGGCGTTTAACATTGCCTTTCATGGTTACTGAAAGTATTGCTAAGGGAACCACCATGCAAACTAAACTTGGTAAAATAACATTTGTAATGATGTTACCGGCACTAACTTGTCCGCCAATCCACAGCATTATAGTGGTAACATCTCCAATTGGCGACCATGCTCCTCCTGCATTGGCAGCTAAAACTACCATACTGGCAAAAAACCAGCGGGTTTGTTTATCGTCGATCAGTTTGCGAAGCAGAGCAACCAAAACGATTGTAGTTGTAAGGTTGTCGAGCAATGCCGACATAAAAAATGTAAGCAAACTCAGTATCCAAAGTAGTTTTACTTTGTTGGTGGTTTTAATTTTATCGGTAATAATTTTAAATCCTTCGTGCTGATCAACAACTTCTACAATGGTCATTGCTCCTAGCAGGAAAAATAGAATTTCACTGATTTCGCCTAAGTGATGGATGATCTCTGATTCTACAATAAACTCATGTGCAGCATGAAGGCCATGCGAATCGGGATGAGCTGCAAGGAACGCTTCCCAGGTGGGACTGAATCCGAGGTGCAAGATGCCCTCAGCTCCAAGAACATAAACTACCCAGCATAATGTTCCAATAATTAAAGCCGATGCAGCTTTATCTACTTTTAGTGGATGTTCCAACGCTATGGCAATATAGCCCAAAACAAACACTACAACCATTAGAATAAACATAGAGAATAATTTTTAGATTTAATTAATTGAATAAAGTTTTACAAAATTATTTTATGCCAGCTATCTGCAAAGTAAATCTTTTAGTTTTTTTTATGATATATATTAATGTTTTATATCCACGTAAAAAGCTTTACTCCGGGTTCTACTCAAGTCTGTTTCTATACTCCGGTTAGCAATTTTTTTGGCTCGTATTAAAAGTAGTATCCTTAAGGATTTTGGGCGTAGATCAAATTCTAAATAATCCCGAAATCTACACAATATGACTCTAGTTTTCTTTCTTTTTAAATAGTTTGCTAAATTTCTTAAACAGTTCATCAATCGAATTGTATTCTTCTTTAAACGACAATCCAATTCCTTGAGTATAAGGGGCTGTGTCATAAATAAGGTTGTTATTCGACCGGTTATATACTTTGAAAAGAATTTTTCCGCTGCGCACCAGTTTTACACTCATTTCAAAGTCGCCAACTATTTGGCTACCGTTGTTATTGGTGCCGTATTGGTTGGTATTATTTCCGATATTTCCGTTTAGTGTAACCCGATCGTTAAAAATCTGGGTGCTCAGTGCCAACTCAATTTCATCGTTGGTAACCTGATTGCCGGGGCGGTAATTAATACCAATATCCCAGTCGTCATTAATTTGCGAGAGCCAGTTACTCAGCTGATTGGAGAATACCTCGCTGGCGGTAGTGCCTATCATATTTGGGGTTTGGGCCTCAAAAGTCCCACGTAAATATTCGGGGGTATAAAATTTTCCGAGAACGATTAACGAAAGAATTTGTTTATTCATTTCTTCCTCGGTTTTAAAAAACTGTTGTAGCTCATCGCGTAAAGGTTCTTCAATATTGGGAAAGTTAATATCAAATCCAATAGTTGGATTAACCAGTTCATCCTGAAGATTAATAATACATTCTACCGGAACCCGGTTGGTTTGAGAAAATTGCTGGGAACTGGTTGGCAAATCATTTAACGATGCTTTTAGTTTATAAATGGCCTGTAAGTCAACAATAGCGTTGTACGGATCGCCCGACCAAAGAATTGAGCCGCCCGGTTCAATCGAAAAACGTTTGTTTATTACATTTTGCAGTGTGAACAGGTAGTCGCCTTCGGTTGGGTTATAGTTTCCTGAAAGCCCCATATTACCTTTGTCATCCATTTCAAAAAGCAGAATTCCTTCACCTTTTGCATGAATTACATCACCAATTTGTGAATTGTAAATCAGTTGAACCTCTGCATCGGGAGTGGCCTCAACCGTAATACTTAAATTATAACCTCCGGCATCGCGGTTTGATCTGTTGGTGAAAAAAGTCGATTCTTCCTTTTCTTTATCTGGTTTAACAAATTCCAAAAAGTCGTATTGCTTTAGTTCGCTCTGGCTTTCCATCGATATTTTAATGTCGGTACCGGGAAGAGTAGTTCCAAAACAGGTTAAATTTACACGTTGAGCCTGTCCCTCAATATCAATACCTCCGTTGGCCATTACCATACCGTAAAACTGTTCGTTATCTTTTTGAGTGGTATTAAGCGCTTTTATTTTATTCGACTGGAAATTCAGGTTGTACGTCATGTTCTTAAAATTCTGCTGCGTAATCACTCCATTAAAAATGGCCGGGTTGTTTTGGTCGTCGAAAACCGTTATGTTATCGAATATTATACTTCTATCTTTAAAATAAACCGAATCGGAAAAATGATAGGGAACCTTTGTTGCATCGATGGTTAAACCTGCATTAGAGCCATAAAGCACACCATTTAAAAGAATATCTTTTACGTTTCCGCCAAGGTTTACTTTGCCCGATGCCACTCCTTGATAATTGGAGAAGTTCTCGCGCATAAAAGCCGACAAGATTAACAGTGAGGCGCTGTCAACCTCAATATCAAAATCCAAATCTCCTTCCGATGGAATATAAGACCCGGCCGCATGAAAATTCGTTTTGTTATTTCTGAAAACTTTTAACTCTGAATCGATGGCAGAGTTTGCCTGATTCCATTGGCTCGACAAGGAAATCGTTCCCATATATTCATGCTTATAGGAAAGACTATCGATTCTTAAATCGGATAAAATTACCGGTTCGTCAAACAAACGCGAAAAACCAAAGTATCCGTTTACTTTTCCGTCCAGATCAATCTTTTTATCGAAATATTTATCAAGGTAGGTCAGGTCAATGTTTTCCATTTCAAGCCGGACAATATCTGCTTTTTTGTTTGTTATACTGCCATTAATTGCGAAGACCTGATCGGCATGTTGAATTTTAAATCCTTCTACTTTTATTGAAGAAGAATCGATGCTGGCATAAAATGGGTTTAGATTCCAAAGCGTGTCGGCTACATAAATTTGCGATGGTTTACCGTAAATATCAATATGGCGCAGCTGAGTGGAATCGGAATAGGTAAGTTTTGACTGTGTTCGAATAGCACCACTGTAAGTAAGTTCATCAAAATTACTCCACGATATTACATTATCGACCACATTGTTGGCTATTTTGCTGTCAATCGTAAAATTGTACAGTATTAGCCCACTTCTCTGGTACAATTCTCCAATTCTGAATTTAGAGTTGTAATGGCCATCCAATGTGTTATTTCCAATGTACACATCACGCGCCCAATTATCATTATATTTTATTCCCGGAATACTCCCGTTTAAATTAAAAATATTCCTTGGGGCGTTTATTTTTCCGTACAACAAGAAAGGCCCTTCAAATTCCAGTCCCGGTACAAATATTCTTACCAACGGATTAACTTCTTTTGCGTTAATGTTGTAATCGAAATTATTTGAGTTGGTTATTGTGGAATCTACCGGTATTTTGGCTGCCGGAACATAATGATTTACTAATTGGTAGAAGTTGTTTTTTAAATTTCTGAAGTTGTAAGAGCCCAATATTTCTGCATTGAGAAAATCGGATTCAATACGAAGCTTATTTTTCCCGTTTTCCTGATTGGCACTAAACTCAACTCCTTCCAGGTTTACTTCTCCGTATCGGTTGCTGTAATAACCTTCTTTTACCGAAATCTTTCCGCTAACATTGTCAATTTTATTGCCGGTAAAGTTGGCTTCCATTTTAAATGCCATGTTTGTTGCCGGAAAGTTTTGTGTAAAATTCAGGTTGCCGGTGTAGGCGTGGCGCAGATTTAGATTGAAATCAAAATGTGGAATTTTTTTATTCAGATCAAGCTCACCAATAAAGGTAAAATCAAGGTTCGGATCCTGAATTTCGAGTAAGCCGTCAAACATCTTTTCGCGCAAAATACCATCAATAGACAGATGCTTATAGTTGTAGTTGTTATATTGAACACTGTCGATAGTGCCTTTGAAAATACCCGAAATAGCCTCGGTGGTTTTGTTAAACTGTCCGTCGGCCGAGCCTTGTAGTGTAATTGCTCCAAGCTTTTCCTTTTTAAAAAGTTCGCCTAGCTGAAAGTTTACCGTCGAAAGGTTTCCCCTATAATAAATCTCTCCTTCTTTTTCGGGCATAACCAAAATATCTGTGGTTAACGAGCCCATTTCACTTTCTAATGTTCCAAAGGTTACAAAATCGGTTAAAAAGCCACTAAAGTTACCTTTAAAACGCAGCTGGCCTGCTTCGTAAAAACTTTCAGGAAAACGAATGTAACTATTTTTAGCGCTATTGGGCAGGCGAATGCTGCTGATATCTTCAAAAGTTGTATTTGAATTTTTTAAGTCGAGAAACAGGTACATATTGGCCGGATCAAGCAGATCATTCACATAAAAGTCGAGCAGGGCATTGGTTGCGTTAGCTGTTTGCAGGTAAATGTTCTTCCCTTTTAGGTCATTCAGGCTACCATATATAATTCCTGAAAGTTTTATTTTATCACGCATTCCTTTTAGCGAAGGAATCAGTGCTCCAACTTCCTGCATTCCAATTTCTGAATCGGCAATTTGAATATCCATATCAAAACTGCGGTTCATCGAGTCGCTGGCGCTGTAAAACTGAAAACGCATGTTGGTGTTGGTAAGCGACGAATGGTTACTTACCATGTTGAAATTTTTAACGGTAAGTACTTTGCCAACATTTGTAATGTCGGCAGCAGCTTGTTTAAGGTGTAGATTGGGGCCGGCGTCTACACTTAAGTCTTCAATTCTGAATGAAATGGAATCGCGGAAGGAATAAAAATCAGAAACCTTCAGGTTTAAATTTCGGGTATCTAAAATCGTGTGGCTTTCGTTTTCGTTTATGGCATACCTTACTTGCATATCTTTAAAATTGAATGCTCGGCAGGCAAAAGTCCATGGATTTAGCGTGTCCTTTTCCGGGTTGGCCCCAAACTCTGCTATAAGAAAACCAAAATTGAAAACGTCGGCAGTGTCTTTCGAAACGTAAATTCGATTGTTTACAAAATCCAGATCTTTTAAAACTATTTGCTTGCGTTTAAACTTTAAAGTATCGATTCGGGCCTTTATCTGCTTACTGTACATCAGCGTATCACCAAGGCGATCTTCAATTAAAACATCTTTTAATGTTAAGCGTTTAAAAAAGCCAATATCAACTTTCCCAATTGTAATATTGGTCTTTAAATCTTTCGATAGATTTTTGGCAATTTGCCGCGTAATTTGTGTTTGCACCCAACTGTTTTGAATGAGCACGAAAGCTCCACCCAGCAACAATATAAATGCTGCCAGCAAAACAATGATTATTTTCCAGCCTTTTTTAATAGTTTTGCAAATTTAGAACGAACATAATCCATTTCAAGCAATAACAACGAAAAGGATAGGTCGTTTTGTTAACTATTTATTTTTAACAAGTGCAAATATATAAACCCGGCACTGTTTATTGTGGTTTTATAAGGTAAAAAAGGGAAGATTTTTATGGCTGATAAAAGAATTATAATAATGGGGATTGAATCGTCGTGCGACGATACCTCTGCTGCCATCATTCGCGATGGAGAAATACTGTCGAACGTGGTGGCTTCGCAGAAAGTGCACGAAGAGTATGGCGGGGTGGTACCCGAACTCGCCTCGCGTGCACATCAGCAAAATATCATTCCTGTGGTTGATTTAGCCATGAAAAGGGCAGGGATTAGCCGTGAAGAAATTTCGGCTGTGGCTTTTACTCGTGGTCCGGGCTTATTAGGATCGTTGCTGGTAGGTACGTCGTTTGCAAAGGGTTTTTCATTGGCATCGAAAATACCATTGATAGAGGTGAACCACTTGCAAGGGCATGTTCTGGCACTTTTTATTAAAGAAAAAAATGTGGAATTTACCCCGCCGAGATTTCCGTTTTTGTGCTTGTTGGTTTCCGGCGGTAATTCGCAAATTATTCTTGTTCGCGACTACCTGGATATGGAAGTGATTGGGCAAACCATTGATGATGCTGCCGGCGAAGCTTTTGATAAATGTGCAAAAGTAATGGGGCTGCCTTATCCGGGAGGTCCGCACGTGGATCGGTTGGCGAAAGAAGGCGATCCACACCGTTTTGAGTTTTCGCGCCCGCGAATTCCGGGGTTAGACTATAGTTTTAGTGGTTTGAAAACTAACTTTCTTTACTTCTTGCGCGATAACCTGAAAGAGAATGAAAATTTTGTGGAAGAAAATAAGGCCGATCTTTGTGCATCGTTACAGCACACCATTATCGAGATTTTACTTAGCAAGCTAAAACGAGCTGCTCGGGAAACAGGAATTAATGAAATTACCATTGCTGGCGGTGTTTCTGCCAATTCTGGGTTGCGTAATGCTCTACAGGAAAATGCTAAAAAGTACCGCTGGAACCTGATTATTCCAAAGTTTGAATACACTATGGATAATGCTGCTATGATTGCCATTACCGGATATTACAAATATTTAAATAAAGAATTTACCGGACAGGATGCCGTTCCTTTTGCACGAACTCAGTTGTAAACTTCATCACTAAATAAAATACCCGATTTTGAAATTTGAGAAAAAACTGGTTCATGGCAGGCTGATAAAACGTTACAAACGGTTTTTGGCTGATATTGAATTGGATACAGGAGAAATTGTTGTGGCACATTGCACCAATTCAGGATCAATGAAAAGCTGTCTTGAAAATGGGGCAGAGGTATACTTAACTCCGGTTGACGATCCAAAACGAAAAACAAAGTTTACCTGGGAAATGATAAAGATAAACGGCGATTGGGTAGGCATTAATACCGGAAATCCTAACAAACTGGCTTACGAAGCAATTTCGGCGGGGCAGATTTCTGGTTTGGAAGGGTATCCAACCGTTAAACGCGAAGTGAAATTTGGCGATTCGCGTTTTGATGTGTACGCTGAGAATGATCAGGAGAAATGTTTTATAGAAGTAAAAAACGTTTCAATGAAGGCGAATGAATACGCCCTGTTTCCTGATGCTGTTACTACCCGCGGACAGAAGCATTTAAAAACATTAATAGAAGTAAAGAAGCAGGGGATGCGGGCTGTTATGCTTTACATTATTCAACGTAGCGATGTACAGCTATTTGCCCCTGCTAAAGAAATTGATCCGGCGTATGCCGCTTTGTTAAAACAAGCTCACGTGTCTGGTGTTGAGATTTTTCCGATACAAGCAAAAGTTACTTCCTCGGAAATTACATTAAGAAAAAAACTACTTTTTGAACTATAAAAAAGCCGGAATATTTAATTATCCCAGCTATGATATGGTCATTAATAAAATCTTACTTTTTCTCTTTTTCTTCAATCGGAACCAAATCTCCATGATAGGAAATAAACTGACGATTGGTGCTGTTTACTCTTAAACTTACCGATCCGGTTTCACCGATAGAAAAAATAAATTCTATATTGTCGTTCTTATTTTTTGCGCTAAACTTAACTGTATAACCGCCTTTCTTCGCATTCTCAACACTATAGTCGGCAATAGGTGCCTCAAAAATCATGGGTGAGTCGGTCGATCCATAATCTACAGAATAAGCACGACCAAAGTAAGGAAGATAAGAATTCACTTCTCCGTCTTTCAATATAACATTATAAGGAGTTACTAATGTCCGGGTTCTTCCGCCTGACGGAAGCATTTGAGTAGCATTAAATTGCCAGGTGTTGGCTTCAATAAGTTCTTTGGTTTGTTTGATAAGCATAGCTTCACGCTGCGCTTTTTTCTCTTTTCTTGTGAGTTTTTTGTCTTGTGCATTTACTGCAACAATAGAAAAAATCAAAAAACTCAACAGTATTATCCTTTTCATACTCTCAATTTTCTATATAAAATACAAAAAGTATACCGCAAAATCAATGGATTTTTCAAAAGAAAAAAGGGATATAATACATATCCCTTTTCGTGCAGTTTAACTAAAAAAAATCATTTTATATGATTTCTAAATTTTTTTAATTGAATTTCTATGTTTAGCTATTCGAAGCTGTATTTGCCGAAACAGTTGGCATCGAATGCAAAAGTTCTTTTCTTTGCAAGGTTTCTAAAAATTGGTATTGTTAGTTCAATTTTTACAAAAGTACAACTTTTGTAAAAAATTAAAAAGGGAAAACTTGAATAATAAAAAATATAATTACTGATATAAATCATGCATAGCATAACCATTAGCAATGAATTAGCTGAAAAAGTACCGGGAATTGTTTTGTCGTGCATCGAATGCGATATTCAATTTCAGAAACAAAATAGTGAACTTTGGGAAGAGATTGAATCAAAGATCAAGGAGCTAAACAAAAGTTTACGGGTAGAAGATATAAGCAGAATTTACACCATCGCAGCTTCGCGAAGAGCATATAAAAAGTGTGGAAAAGATCCTGCTCGCTATCGGTTGTCGGCAGAAGCATTGCTTCGACGGGTTTTAAAACGTGGAGAAATATACCAGGTAAATAACGTGGTTGATCAACTGAACTTGGTTTCTATTTCAAGCGGATTTTCAATTGGTGGTTACGATGCCGCCACCATTAACGGAGCCATTACATTTGGCATTGGTGAAAAAAACGAACCTTATGAAGGAATTGGGCGTGGCGAGTTGAATATTGAGTTTATGCCGGTATTCAGAGATGCGAAAGGCGCTTTCGGAACACCAACAAGCGATTCGGTTAGAACTTGTATTACCGAACAAACAAAACGTTTCTTAATGATAGTTATAGCCTACGAGCCCACCGAAAATATGGAAAAAGCAACCACCCAGGCTAAGGAACTTTTAGAAAAGTATGCCGGAGCCACTAATTTTGAATTAAAAACTATACATGCAAAATAATGAAAGGAATTTGTAAATTTTTGCTCAAACTGATGGGCTGGACTGTTGTTGGAGAACCTGCGCCGGTGAATAAATGTATTATTATTGGTGTACCACATACCAGTGCCTGGGATTTTGTTATTTCGTGGTTGTTTTACACCTCGAAAGGTGCGGTTGCCAACATTCTTATTAAAAAGGAATTTTTCTTTTGGCCTGTTGGCTATTTTGTAAGAAAAATGGGCGGTTTGCCTATTGATCGCTCGAAAGGGGCCAACGTTATTCGCCAAACTATTCAGCTCGTTAATAAAAGAGAGCGTATTCATTTAGCATTAACTCCCGAAGGAACCCGTAGTTTAAATAAACGCTGGAAAGCTGGCTTTCATATTATTGCTAAAGAAACTGGTATTCCGGTGTATCTGGGTTATTTTGATTGGGGACGAAAAGAAATTTCGGTTGGCGAGCCATTTGACCTGTCGGATAATGCGCAGGACGATATTAAACGTATGAAGGATTTTTACCGCGAAAAAGGAATTAAAGGTAAATTTCCGGAGCTGTTCACAACCGACTACTAAACGGAATCCGAAATAGTAGCTTTTCATTGGAGAGAAAAGCTACTATTTCTGGTTCTCTTTTAATCAAAAGCAGAAATGCTGAGTTTTACCTGAACACTTTCAAAATCACTTTCGCTGAAACCCGCAAAAATTCCCACATTACCTGCAAAAAACAGGTTGTTTAAACTGTAGCCAATTTCCCAGTAATTATTGTATTCTGGCGTAGTAAGGTAATTTAGATGAAGGCTTTCGCTCCATGTTCGTTTATTAAAAACCGAAAGGTATCGTAGTAACAGATATTCCGACCTGTACTCGGTCATTACGTTTAGGTAACTTTTGTTGGTACTTAAGGCATAGTCGTTTATCAGTTGAAAGCGATGCGTAAAAGGACGCATCATTACCGGAATTTCGGCTGTGCTAAAATGTTTGTATTGCGAAAAGTGCATTTGATCGGCTGTAAAATAGTGGCCGACATTTAATCGCCAGTTAATTCCTGAACTTGGAGAGATATTAGCTTGTTGATGCACCGAGAAATCAATCCGACTAAATTCGGAGTCGGAATCAAAAAGATCGGGAACACCTCGTTTAAACGACAGGTCGAATTCATAAAAATCATTTACAAACAAAAACGGCGATTCTTCGAGCCACGGTTTGCGTTGCGATTTGTGGAAATTTAAACCGATACCATAACTAATGCTTTTTTGCTCGGCAAGGGCTGGATTATCTACTGTAAGGTTTCCGGGTAAATTAGGCTCAAAATCTTTATAATCCGAGAGCGGAAACGAAATGTTGTTTTTCAGTGGGTAAAAATGATCGTAGTTGAGGTTGGTATAATACCTGAAATATTTTTTAAAACGCTGCGAGAAATTCAGATGTACAAATTCGCTTTCGTAAAACCGCATGTAGTTTTCTCCAAAAAACCACGAACTTAGAGCATTTACTGCCGGAGTAATTTCCTTAAGCCCGCTTTTAAAATCGCTGCTTTGTTTGCCTGCATACAGGCTTATATGGTTTCCTTCAGCAAGGGAATTTACAAACTGCGTGTTCAGGCTACCATATAATACTTTGCGGTTAAACGCATAGCCAAGTTGCGGAGCAACATAAACCCGTTTTGTGGAATCGACTAAAAACCGAATACGAAATTCCTGTCGGTATTTATAGCCGTCAACAGCGTTAAAGTCAAAATTAACGGGCGACAGCAAACCATCGTAGCTCACGCGAATGGTAGAATCTTTCGAAAGATTATAGGCTCCGGTAAAAAGCTTGTCCAAAAACTGTTTGGTATTTTCATTGCCTGATACAGAATCGTTTGAAGCCACTTTTTCCTGCAGTTTTAACGAATCGGCCATTCGGTAACTTTCTATTTCAGCCTGCGTTAAGGGAATACTTCTTACCGTATCCCAGGCAATAGTTGTTTGTAGTGAGTCGTTATTTCCCGAAATTCGGTAACTGCCGTAATCCGGCGCAACAATAGTTGAATCTTTGTACTGCTCTTTTAAGATTTTACGGTTCAAACGAGCCATTTTTTTTACATCTACATTGCTTAATTCTTCTTTGGTATTCAGGGAATTTAGTTCGTTAACCAGTTTTTCTTCTTTTTCACCAGGTTCCCGTTCAGGCTGTTCTGCACTGGTTTGTTCGGAAATTTTGCTGTTTTCGTACTGTATGTTGGAATAGTTGTTTACAATGGAGTCGTATTTTACCGATGAGCCATAATAAAAGTTGCCCCGCAAACCCAACATGCCGAAATCGCCCGTAATATTGTGCGAAACCGGCAACCAGTTTTCGTTGTCCAGATTTTCGAACTGTTGTTTTATTCGATAATTAAAGAACTCGAAACTGGAGCTAAAATCGAGGTTGTAAATGCACCAAAGCTTGTCGACAATATAAATATAACCTTCAACCAGCTCATCGCTTTTCCGTTTTGGCGTAACACGAATTTTAAACACATCATAATCGTCAAGCGTAATAAATCCATCGTAAACAAAATTGTAATGTTTTAGTGCCAGTATCGATAGTGGCGAAATCACGTCATTGGGGCGCTCGTTATAAAAACTGGCCGTCATCAGGCCTATTACCGGCGGCTCATCAAAACCCGTTATTGAGCTCTTTTTGCTTATCACCTGCTGGTTGTACTGATCGGGATAGTCGTAAGTAATTCGATTTTGCGACTCTATTACATAAGTGACATTCTCTTTAAAATAATCCTTGAATTTACGACCGTCTTCCACCTCCTGCTTTTTAATCAGGTTTGGAATGTTGCTAAAAGCAAAATTGGCTTTAATATACAGGTCGGCAGCATAATGTTTTATTTTCTTTCGGTAGTAAGGTGCTTTTGCAATGGCTTTACGCATAATGAAATAGGCAGGATCTTCATCGCCGGGAAACACCTTTATCTCTGCCAGCTCAAAATTTTGGGACTGCAAAGTAATGGGCAAAAACAAGCTGTCAGTTTGTAGACTAACTGTTTTCTCCAGCTTTTCGTAGCCCATTGAACGCACCGCAAGATGAAAAGTGCCGGTTGGCAAATTAAAGCTAAAATCGCCGTTGGTGTTTGATGTTGTGCCTTGCCGCGTTTCAGAAATATAAATGGTAGCATAAGGTACCGGTTGTTTTTGTTCGTCCAGAATGCGACCGGAGAGCATCTGCCCGCTGGCAAAAAAGTGTGTAGTAAGTAATAGTAAGGTAAAACAAACTGACAGCTTTCTGCCGGTTGATTGTTTGATTTTTTGGGTATACATGGCTTTTTTCTGTTTTCAGCTGCAAGAAAAAGAAAAAAATAATCTCTTTGAAATATTTATTGTTAAAAAGTATTTATTGCTGTAAGCTCAATTATTACCAACAAATTGCACTGCTTTAACTGCCACACCTGAAAATTGAAACAATAGAGTACGCATTTTTTTGTTCTTTAAACTGTTCCTGTGCATTTCATAAAAATTTAGGTTTTCAAGTGCTTTATCTCCTGGCGTCAATTCAAATTATAAATGTTCGTTACATTAAAAATAGTGATAAATTTGCGCTGCGATATATAAGAAGGTTGTTGTGAGTGCTAAAAGAGCAATTAAACTTTCTATGTATATTTCGGTTTAAAACAACTAAACTTATTATCATGATTGAAATTGAGAGAAAATTTCTTGTTGATACCAATATATGGTGCCCAAAGGATTCGGGGAATCCGATTGTTCAGGGCTACTTGTCAACCGATAAAGAACGTGTAGTTCGTGTACGCATAAAAGGCGATAAAGCCTGGTTGACGATAAAAGGCAAAACGCAGGGGATTTCACGTATTGAAATGGAATATGAAATACCTGTAAACGAAGCCGAAATTTTAATGAAACTGTGTCATGATTTTCCTGTTCGAAAAAAGAGGTATGTGGAGACGATTAATGAGATGACTTGGGAGATTGATGTATTTGAAGATGAAAATGCCGGTCTTGTTCTGGCCGAAGTAGAACTGAGCAATGAGAATGAAAAAATTGAATTGCCCAATTGGGTAACTCAAGAGGTGAGCACTGATCATCGGTATTTTAATTCGTGGTTGTCGGAGCACCCTTATACAACGTGGTAGTGTGTCAGTTTTTTTTGAGGCTGAGCAAATTAAAAGATAGGTGTTAATCGTTTAGGGGTTTAAAATATAGGATAACATAACAATGGTATTATTTTTGCGTTTAATCCGAAAGCTAAAAACAGTTTATATGTTCTCAGGGAAAGGGAAATTTTATTTATTTATTCTGTTATTTACCGGCTTCTCAAAACTGTTATTTGCACAAAACTCTGTATATGAAGAGGAATTGTTGCGAAATAATATTCAGGTTTTAAGAAGCTATTTTATTGAAAATAGCAACTGGCACGTTGTTAAAAAAGAGGTAGGTAACGATGTGGAGTCTCTATTGCATTTTATCGAAGATGAATCGATTGATGAAATAATTAAAAATCTGAATGACACACTGCGTGTTAACGGGAATTATGTAATGCGTTTGCCCGAAGAAGTGGAAGACAGTTTAAGTGTTCCGGGGTTTGTGCCTTATGCCGGACAGCAAAAGAAAATTCAGACTATTGAGACGGAATACAGGGAAAGTGTAAAACCCGAAGATATAACCGTTCCGCCGGTCATAATTCGTGAAGCCGAAAATGAAGTGCGGCAGGTACCCAAAGGCGAGGGAATGTGGCTTTTTAACGATTCTGTTTATGTTTTTCCTGAAGAGCTTTATATTCCGGAAGTGATTCCCGACTCGATCTTAAATTCTCCTGAGATGTTTAGTGAGCTTATTCGTCGGGATAGTCTTCGGAGAGAATACATCGAAGAAAAACGAGTATTTTATAACGACTCGGTTAAAGCCGACTACATAAGCAGAATAGTTAGTGTTTACCGCGCTGAGAAATACAATGAAAACCTGCAATACCGCATAAAACGCTACAAAGATCAGGTTAAACTTAATAATTACTACGTTTTAAAAGCTTATAACGATCAGGTAGTGGCACAGGTTAACGACTCGATAAAAGCCGTTTTAAATGTGTTGATGGATTATGCCGACCATATTGATACCACACGTTTGTCGTTTATTAATTTATATGGCGAAGAGGAGGACCTATTAATGCAGAAAGGAGCCGAACGCTATTCACGCATCTGGTTAAAAAACGAGCAGAACGATTCGTTGGCAGTTATGCTTAAAAATATAGATAAACATACGGTGCAAATGTTGATCGACGATGGGTTTACTTTTTCTCGTTTTAAAGAAAAACAAACCAAAGACTTTAATTTCGAGAGCCTGAAGCCCAGCTACAATAAATTTAAGGGTGTAAGAAAGCGTTACGAACTTGAAACCCCCTGGAATATTGGTGGCGAAGGAAGTATTGGAATTACCCAAACTTATCTTGATAACTGGAAAAAAGGAGGGAAAAGCTCATTGGCCACGTTAATGGTTTTAAAAGGTTTTGCAAATTATTCGCGCAAAGATGGTAAGGTAAAGTGGGAGAATTCGGCAGAATTCAGGAATGGTTGGATCAAGCCTGGTGGAGAAGAATCGGAGTTGCAAAAAAATGATGATAAGTTTGAACTCACATCGCGTTACGGCTTAAGTGCCTTTAAAAAATGGTACTACAGTGCCGAGCTAAACTTTAACACGCAGTTATTTAGAGGTTATAAATATCCTAAAGCAGATAATCCGGAGGTGCTTTCTGCATTTTTAGCTCCCTCAACAACTTATCTAAAAGTTGGTTTAGACTATAAACCAAATAAGAAACTGTCTTTGTTTCTATCGCCATTGACAATGAAAAATGTTTTTGTGCGCGATACAGCTTTAGTTAATCCGGTTAATTTTGGTATTGATGAAGGAAGAAAAGCATTTTGGGAACCGGGTATCAATGCCGACTTAAGTTACAAAACACAAATAACCGACGACATTACTTATGAAACGAAATACAAGATGTTTATGAACTACAAAGCCCCGTTTAAAAAATTCGACTTAAATTGGGAGAACAACTTAAAAATGCAGTTAAACTCATTCATCGATGTGCGTTTAATGTTTCACTTTATTTACGACGACGATGTTAAGTTTCCTGTTTACGATACTGAAGGCAACAAAAGTGGCGAAGAAGCCAAACTGCAGATAAAAGAGTTTTTCACTATTGGATTTTCGTATAAAATAAACAAGAAAGTAATGCGCACTCATCGAATCCTCTAATATTCGAATAGAGATTTTTTTGCTGTGACAATCTATCTATTAGGAAAGAAAAATTACTTTTGATAAAAAGACAGTTCATGAAGGATTTAAAACGATATTATACAATTACCGCCGACCCAAAAGATGTTTACAACGCTTTAACCAACGAGAAGATGTTGGAGATATGGACGGGCGAAACAGCTGTTATGCCGTTAGAACCAAACACGGAATTTTCGTTGTGGGGGGGAAGTATTTCAGGAATAAATGTTGAATTTGAACAGGATAAAAAGATCGTTCAAAAATGGTTCTTTGGAGAAGAAATGGAAGATTCGCTGGTGACAATAAAATTGCATCCGCATAAAAAAGGAACAAGCATTGAATTGCGTCACACGAATATTCCCGACGAGGCTTTTGATAACATCTCTGAAGGTTGGGATGAAGATTATTTTGGAGCTCTTAATGAACTGTTTATCTAGTCAGGAAGCAGGTTGTCGTTCGTACGGCGTTAGTATTATTGCTTCAGCTCTTCCTGTAATAGGTCTCTTACCTCAAGAAAGTTACGTTCCAGTTTTAGCATATTTTCAATAAAAAAGTTGTAGATGTCGGGCCATTGATTCTGGCGATGAAAATCAACACCTTCTTTTCGTGTGAAAATGCGACAAACCTCGGCACCACTGTCTTCGCGCTCGTGGAAAAACTCCCAGAGCAATCCTTCTTCAAAACCATCTTCAATCACCGGCTTGTATCTTTCCAGAAATTCGTAAGCTTTTAATCTTTTGTTTTCATTTTTGTTGCCCAGTTCGAGAATTACCAACGCATTTTCGCGACTAACATCAAAACGTAGTGCCACACCTTTAATTTTGGTTTTGTGGAGTACCCATTTCCGTTTCCTGTATTTTAATTCAGGATGCACGCTGCAGCGCTTGTCAAACAGTTGCCAGAAATCAATTTTTAATTGTCGCAATTCCTCTTTTGAATACATGCGCCAAAGGTAAATTAAATTTAATTTTTATATTTATAATTTGTGAAACACACTATATGACTCATAAAATACTTCTATTGTTAAATTTAGTATTGATTTCCTGTATTTCAGTGGCGCAGTATGTTGAAGTACAGGCAAACTACAATTCGGTTGGCGATTGTGTTTTTGATGCTTACAATAACGCAAAAGTACCTATGTACTTGCACATTAACTTTTCCGATCTGGAAAACACCACGTTTAACGAACCGTTGCCCTTTGTAAAGAAAGTTGAGCCGGGTTTTAACAGTCTTTTTACGCTTCAACACGATCTTGATGATGGAATTCTCAGGTTTAATTATGATATTGAAACCTTCCGATCGAATCCAACAGCTGATGTAGATCTTGATTTTCCCTATTTAATTCCTTTAAAAGAAGGTGAAAACGTATCGGTTTTTGATGTGAAAAGTATTGATGGTTTTTGGGGAAATGATACACCAGATTCGTGGTTTGCAACAGGTTTTATGGCCGGGCAGGGAGACGCTGTTTTTGCAAGCCGCAACGGTATTGTTGCCGAACTTATTGGAAAATCAAGAACCGAAGATTCGAGTCTGTGGTATCATGCCTACACAAATAGTATTACCTTATTACAGCCCGACGGAACTTTAATATGTTATCATGGTGTTCAGTATAATTCGGAGCAACTTGTGGTAGGACAAAAAGTATATGCCGGGCAAAAAATAGGGGAATTGGCCAATAAAAACGGCGAGTTGGTTGTACTTATCTTTCACGATTCCTTATTTAACAAAAATTTATCGTTTGTAATTCCACAATTTGTGGTAAACAAGAATGGCAATGCAAAAATTCTGACCGTTGTAAAACCCTACATCGTATATCATCCTAACGCGATTAGAGGCCAGGAAATGACAAACAGGGAAAAAAGGAAGCTACTGAAATACAGGTAGATTTTCGGTCTTGCTTGCTTTTGTTAAAGCAAATAAAATTTGATCATCTCCCCAATATTAATAGATGAAATACTTTTGTAATTTACATAATTGTTAAATATTGTTAATTCATTTTGTCAAAAATAATGTTTCTGTCTTTTGAATGTGATAAATATCACTTCTTTATATTTTGTATTTGCTAAATTTGTGAACATATGAAAATGCTAATGTTTTGAATTATATTCCGTTAAGTCTTTTATCTTGGCCTTAAATAAGGTATCAATATCAAATACATTAAACAATTAATTTATGTAAAAATTTGTTAATTTATGTATTTTTCATCTAATTTGTTGGTGAGTATTTAAAGTGAGTGAGTTATTTACTAATATTTAAATTTTATTCTATGAAAAAAATTGCGCTAATGCTATTGGGCATTGCCTTGTTTGGCGTGCTTGTTGCTGAAGCACAGGTAAAAAGTATCACAGGTACTGTAACTAGTTCCGAGGATGATATGGGAATACCCGGTGTTTCAGTAAGTATTAAAGGTACCACAATTGGTACAGTTACGAATCTTGATGGGAAATACCAGTTGGAAGTACCATCCGACGCTACTACCCTGATTTTCTCGTTTGTTGGTATGAAACCGCAGGAAGTTGAGATTAGTGGCACAACTATCAACGTAGCAATGGAATCTGACCTTGTAGGGATTGACGAGGTGATGGTTGTTGCTTATGGTACTACTAAAAGATCTCAGTTTGTTGGATCCGCAAAAGCAGTAAGTGGTGAAGAACTTGCGACCAAATCTACCTCAAACATAAGTAATGCTTTGCAGGGGGCTGCTGCTGGTGTTCAAGTTGTTAATGGTAGTGGACAACCGGGGACAGGAGCAAAAATTCGTATTCGTGGGGTTGGTTCTATTAATGGAGGAACAGCTCCATTGTATATTGTTGATGGGAGTCCTTATGAGTTTAGCCTGAATACGATAAATCCCAATGATATTCAGTCGATTACAGTCTTAAAAGATGCTTCTTCAACTGCGATTTATGGTGCTCGTGGAGCAAACGGAGTAATTCTTATAACCACAAAGAATGGTTCTAAAGACGGAAAAATTGTTGTAAATGTTGATGCAAAATGGGGCCATTCAACTCGTGGTGTTCCAACTTATGATGTAATGACTGACCCTGCAATGTATTACGAAACAGCTTATAAAGCGCTGTATAACTCGCAGGCCTATAATGGTGTTTCTGCAGCCGATGCTTATGCATATGCTGATGCTAACTTCTTAACGCAGTCAGGAGTTGGTTACCAGATTTATTCTTATCCGGAAGGAGAACGGTTAATTGGTACTAATTTTAAATTAAATCCAAATGCAACGTTAGGCTATGCTGATGATGATTTTTATTATACGCCGGATAACTGGGAAGATGAAACATTAGCGACGAATAATTTGCGTCAGGAATATAATGTGTCAATACGTGGAGGACAGAATAATTCTCAATATTTTATTTCTGGTGGCTATTTGGAAGATCCGGGTATTATTGAGGGCTCTGGTTTTTCTCGTTATACTCTTAGAGGAAAGATTGATTCCCAAGCAAAAGACTGGCTAGCAGTAGGCCTGTCAGCATCATACGTAAATACAAAATTGGAAAGTCCCGATTATCAAGGAAAATGGGGAAGTACTGGTAATGTTTTTTATGCAAGTAACATGATGGCTCCGATTTATCCTTTTTATGTAAGAAATGTTAATGGCACTATTGCTGAAGACAGTAATGGTTATAAGATTTACGATCAGGGAACCTCAACTAATTTTACCAGACCTGGTTCTGCGCCTAGAGGTAATAATGCAATTAATTTATTGTTAAATACAGACAAGGAGGTCAGAGATCTTTTTGCGGGATCTTTTTATGCAAAATTAACTCCTTTTTCGGGTTTTTCTTTTACTGCCCGTCTATCTCCCGAGACCTCTAATAAAAGAAAGAATAATTTGTCAAATCCGTTTTACGGATCTATTCCTTCGGAAGGTGTAGTTTCTGTAAGTCAACGTCGGATTTTTACGTTTAATCAGCAGTATTTAGCTAACTACAAAAAGGCAATTACAGAATCTCATAATATAGAAGTTTTAGCAGGTTTTGAAAGTTTTACATTAAAAAACCAATATTTGGGAGCAAGTAATGATCATCTGTATGATCCATTTATTGCTGAACTTGACAATGCTTTTGGAACTCAGCCAACAAGTGCAAATGCAAGTTCTTATACACATAATTATGCAACTGAAGGTTTTGTTGGTCGTTTACAATATGATTTTCAAGAGCGTTTCTTCTTTAATGCATCTGTAAGACATGAAGGATCATCTCGTTTTTCTGCCGATAATCGTTGGGGAACATTTGGTAGTGTTGGAGCTGCATGGCTGATATCTAAAGAAGCTTTTATGCTACCGACTGCAAACTGGCTTCGCGAACTGAAATACAAAGTAAGTTACGGAACACAAGGAAATGATCAAATTGGTATATATGATGAAAGTAGTAGTAGTTACTCATATTATGCATATAGAAATAGATATGACATTTCATATAACAGTGATACCGGAGAGTATACAAAAGTACTTAAAGAGAGTGGAAATCCTGATTTAACATGGGAAGCACAGAAGCTGTTTAACACGGGAGTTGAATTTGCCCTTGCAAATAATTTATTAAGTGGTAGTGTTGACTACTTCCGTCGTGAGAACTCAGACATGTTGTTTAATGAACCACAACCTGTTTCTTCAGGTTTGTCAACAATCCCAAAGAATATTGGGTCGGTTGTAAACCAAGGTTTTGAAGTTGATCTAAATTCTGAAATTTTAAGAACTAGTCAATTGACTTGGAGCATATTTGCCAATATAACCCATATAAAAAGTGAGATTAAGGAATTACCAGAATATACAAAATCAACTGGAGGTATTAAACGTTCTTCATACATTCTGAAGGAAGGCGGTTCTTTAAACCAAGCTTATTTGGTTCAATATGCCGGTGTTGACAAAGAAACAGGAATGTCTTTGTATTATGTAGACCCTGACAATGATGATTACTCTACTACTACTGATTACAGTGCCGCAGAACAGACTGACCTGGGAGATATAGGCGTAAAATGGTACGGTGGCTTTGGTACAAATTTAAACGCATACGGTTTTGACCTTGGAGTACAGTTTGCCTATCAATTAGGAGGAAAAGCTTATGATGGTTCTTATCAGGAGCTGATGCACACCGGAAAAGAAATAGGGCGTAACTGGCATACAGATATCTTGGATGCCTGGACTCCTTCAAACACGGATAGTAATATTCCTCGTATTTCTTCTTCTGATGATTTTGATCAAAAGAACTCTAGCCGTTTTCTTACAAGTTCAAACTACTTAAGTTTGAATAATGTCACTTTAGGCTATACTTTCCCTACTGCTTTGACTCGCAAAATGAATATTCAGAAGCTAAGGATTTATTTATCAGGTGATAACCTTGCGTTGTTCTCATCTCGTAAAGGTTTTGATCCGCGTCAATCGCAGAACGCTCGTGCAACCGGAGTAGCAATTTCTACTAATTCAGGAAACTATGTATATAGCCAATTACGAGTGCTTTCAGGAGGCGTATCTATTTCATTCTAGAAAAAATATAGTATCATGAAAATAAAGAATTATTTAAAAATATTTACAACAACAGTTGTTGCAATAGCCTTGTTTTCATCATGTGATGATGACTATTTAGAAAGGCAGTATGAAGGTGGAACTTTAGATGATGAGCAGGTTCAGGAAACGGTAGAAGCGTTACCTGCCAGAATTAATTCATCGATAAGTGGAATGTATTCATTATTGGGAAAACCAGATGGCTTTTATGATCGCGGTGTTGATTCTTACAGAGCCGATGATATGGGCTATTCAGGAATGGCATTAAGCCAGGACTTGAATAGTGGTATTATGACTAATGCAGTTTCAGGATATGACTGGTTTTCAACTTCGTTGGAGTATTCAGATCGCACGCCTACTTATGCAAATCCACAAATGCGTTACGGATTGTTCTATAAAGTAATCTATGCTGCTAATGATGTGCTAAGTGCGATTCCTGAAGATACAGAAACAGACCAATTAATTTATGCTCGTGGTCAGGCAAAAGCAATGAGGGCATTTTGTTACCTTTCATTAGTACCTTATTTCCAATTCAAATATGTGGGGAACGAAACAAAACCTTCTGTTCCAATTGTTGAAGAAGGTACTGATTTTAGGAATAATCCAAGGGCTTCTTTAACTGATATGTATACCTACATTTTACAAAACTTAACAGATGCTATCGAAGATCTTGATGGGTATGCGAGGACTAACAAAGGAGCTATTGATCAAAATGTGGCTTATGGACTACGTGCAAGAGCTTACCTGAATATGGAAAAATGGAGTGAAGCTGCTGCCGATGCAGAAAGTGCTATGGCAGGTTATGATCCTTACTCTATTTCAGAATTAACAGAACCAGGATTTAACCAGGCCTCAGACCATAACTGGATATGGGCACTGCTTTTACCTACTGATGTTATTAGTGATGCCAATTATGCAACATGGCCTTCGCAGTTAGGTTCTTTTTCTGGTGATGCTTATGTATCCTATGCAGGTATTTACAGGTCTATCAATAATTTACTATACGATAAAATTAATGATACCGACGTACGAAAAGGTTGGTGGTTGAATGAGGACAGAACTTCTCCTTATCTGGAAGGTTTAAGCTGGGTAGACCAAGCAGAAGGTATTACCTATGAAGGGCAAGACATTGCAACCGCAAATATTGCTAATGTAAAAGCACCAATGCAAGCCTATGCTAATGTTAAATTTGGACAACGTTCAGGTATCGGTTCTACTTACAATGATGGTGATTGGTGCATGATGCGTGCTGAAGAAATGATTTTGATTAGAGCGGAGGCAATTGCTATGGGAGGAAACCCGGGACAAGGAAAACAGATATTGGAGGATTTTGTTAAAACATATCGTGATCCTTCGTATTCAACATCAGCTAGTTCTGCTGATGATATTCAGAATGAAGTATGGTTACAACGTCGTATTGAATTATGGGGAGAAGGATTTGGAATGAGTGATGCTATGCGTTTAGGAAGAAATATTATTCGCTACCATCCTGGTCAGCCAACAAATGTACCGGAAGATTATCGTTTTAATTTATCGAAAGACGATCCATGGTTACTTTTACGTTTTGTTCAAGGCGAAACAAACAACAATTCCGCTGTTGAACAAAATGAAGGTGGAGCACAGCCTGCGCAAGGAGATGGGGCTACCTTATTAGATGGCGTTTTATAAAAAATAAAATTTATAGATAATATGAAGGCATTAAAATATTTAATATTAATAGCGGCTGTATCAATATTTGCAGCATGTGAGGATGATATCGAAAGAGAGAGTTCTCCAGAGCCTAATCCAAATAGCTCAAATGTGTATTTTTCAACAGATAATAGTTCTGAGGTAATTATGCCACTTGAGGAATCTAGTTTTACTATTACTATAAACAGAGAAAATAGTTCTTCTGATCAAACTGTTTCGTTGAGTACGGAAAACGCATTCGATAATATCTTTAATGTTCCAGAATCAGTAAGTTTTGCTTCTGGTGAATCAGAAAAGAGTATTAATATCGAGATTAGTGATGATATTGTTTTAATGGAAAGCTATCATCTTTCAATCATAATTGATCAAGATCAAGCGAAACCATATGCAGAACAGGATGTATACCCAAGAATAGAACTTAATATCTCAAAAGAAGATTTTGCTCCTTATGCTGACGGTGTATTTAAGAGCAAATTCCAAGAAGACACATGGGATGCAACATTAGAATATTCTCCAGCAACAAGTCAATATCGTTTTAAAAATTGCTGGGCTGATGGTTATAATTATTCATTTACAGTTTCTGAAGCCGGAGTGATTACTCAAGTGCCGGAAACTGTGGAAAGCGGAATTGTGCATGCCTCTTATGGCATGATTTCTGCTACTGCAACTGAGGAATCAGGTTATGATAGCCAAACAGAAACGTATACGTTTGCAATTAAATGGACAGTAAGTGCAGGTTCTTTCGGGGTTTATTATGATACATTCGAGATTACGAGCAAATATTAAGAAAATATATTAATTACTGGTTAAGTAGAATATCCCGAAGGAATGCAGCCTTCGGGATTTTTTTTACTCTTATTTTTTATTAATTCTTATCCAAACACATAAGCTATGGTATTATATCCCCATCATATTTTCGATAACCTGAGTTCGACTTTAAAATAACCCACAGCTTCAGCTATTTTTAGACTGAAACTTTCACCGGTTTTCGATTATTACTTTTTTGCTTAATGCAAGAAAAATTAGGAGAAGTTTTGCAAAAAGAAAAGCCTAATAGGAAAGGACTTATTCATTAAAGATTTTAAAATATTTCCCTTACTTTGATTTACTCACATATATGTTGGCAGGATTGAATGTCACAAAAAAAAAGACCGTCTCAAACGAAACGGCCTTACTTTTTTCTTCTTGTTTTTATTAGTCGTAGCGATGTTCTTCAGCGTCAGGCTTATCACTATCGCATGCACATATTTTATCCAAACCTTTTTCGTATTGCTCCAATGCTCGCAGGCTCATTCCCATATTCGAGAATCCACCATCGTGGAAAAGGTTTTGCATGGTAACTTTTTTCGTTAAATCAGAAAAAAGTGTAATACAGTAATCAGCACATTCATCACCGGTTGCATTTCCTAGAGGAGACATTCTTTCAGAGAAGTCTAACAAACGGTCGAAACCTTTCACACCGTTCCCTGCTGTTGTAATCGTTGGCGATTGCGAAATGGTATTTACTCTTACATTACGTTCGCGACCATAAATATAACCAAAACTACGGGCAATCGATTCAAGCAATGCTTTTGCATCAGCCATATCGTTATAGCCAAAGAACGAACGCTGTGCCGCAACATACGACAAGGCAACTACTGATCCCCATTCGTTAATGGCATCCATTTTTCGGGCCACCTGAAGTACCTTGTGGAATGATACTGCAGACACATCGAGGGTTTTGTCCAGGTAGTTATAATCCAAATCACTGTAATGGCGTCCCTTTCTTACGTTTGGCGACATCCCAATTGAGTGTAAAATGAAGTCAATTTTACCACCTAAAGCTTCCATCGATTTGCTGATCAGGTTTTCCAGATCCTCAACATTGGTTGCATCGGCACCAATAACTTCTGCATTAATTTGCTCACCCAGTTTGTTTGTTTCGCCCATACGAATGGCAACCGGGGTATTTGATAATGTTACTGTGGCTCCTTCTTCGTGTGCTCTTACTGCCACTTTCCAGGCAATTGAATCAGGATTTAATGCCCCAAAAATAATTCCCTTTTTTCCTTTTAATAAATTATTACTCATAATTTGTTTTTATGAAACGTGTATGATATTATTTCTGCATACACGATAATGATTATATTCTTGCAAGATCACCCGTTATTTTTAACGGATGAAAATACGTGTACAAAGTTAATTCAGTTTAAATAAATTATTCACGAATGGTCATTTTTCAGCTGATAAGTCTGCTTTTTTAACTTTTTACATCGAATTTTGTTCAATAACATTCGAAAATATGAATGATAATCGCGAAAAGCTTTGTTATTCGCTTTTATATAGCAGTTGCTTTTTTTAGCTTTGAAAGCAAATAAAAACTGTTATCTATGAAAAAAATAGTCATGCTGTTTATGGCAACAACTCTATTATTTAGTTGTTCTACAAACACTAAAAAAGAAGCAAAAGAAAACACGAAAATGGAAGTGAATCAGGAAATAAAAAAGAAGGCCGACGAATTTGTATCGTTTAAATTAACTACCGATTTAAGCGTGCTCAGCGAGAATGAAAAGCAAATGTTGCCGATTTTGCTGGAAGCCGCTAAATTAATGAACGACATTTACTGGCAGGAAGCATATGGCAATAAAGACGAATTGTTGAGTCAGGACTGGGATAAATACACCCTAAAGTTTATAAAGCTGAATTATGGCCCTTGGGAGCGATTAAATGCAAATAAGCCATTTTTACCCGGTTACGATCAGAAACCGGCAGGTGCCAATTTCTATCCGAAAGATATGACTAAGGACGAATTTGAAGCTTGGGACGACGAAACAAAAACAAGTCTGTATACCTTGATCCGCCGCGACGAAGAAGGTGCTTTAAAATCCATACCATACCACATCGCATTCGAAAAAGAAATTAGAAAGGCTGCCGATTTGTTATTGCAGGCAGCTGAACTAGCGGAAGATGCCGGACTGAAAAAGTACCTGGAAGAGCGTTCGAAAGCGCTGCTAACCGATGATTATTATGCGAGTGATGTTGCGTGGATGGAAATGAAAAACAACACCATCGAGTTTATTATTGGCCCCATTGAAAATTACGAAGACCAACTATACGGATATAAAGCTGCACACGAATCGTTTATTCTGCTAAAAGATAAAGACTGGAGTAAACGGCTGGAGAAATATGCAGCATTGTTGCCTGGCTTGCAAAAGGCATTGCCATGTGAGCAACCATACAAAAATGAAACGCCGGGCGTTGATTCGGACATGAATGTTTACGATGCTATTTATTATGCCGGCGATTGTAATGCCGGAAGTAAAACCATTGCCATCAATTTGCCTAACGATGAAGAAGTGCGCGAAACAAAAGGTAGCCGTAAGCTACAGTTGAAAAATTCGATGCAGGCGAAGTTTGACAAAATATTGGTGCCAATTGCCGATCTGCTGATTGCAGAAGATCAGCGCCAGCATGTAAAATTCGATGCATTTTTCGAAAACACCATGTTTCATGAAGTGGCACATGGCCTTGGACTGGGAAATACTGTTGATCAAAGTACCACTGTTCGCGAAGCACTAAAAGATGCTTACACATCAATTGAAGAAGGGAAAGCCGATATTCTTGGGTTATGGTGCGTTTATCAACTCAAGGAAATGGGCGAGTTGGGCGAAAAAGATATGATGGACAACTTCGTGACGTTTATGGCTGGTATTTTCCGTTCAGTACGTTTTGGTGCTGCCAGTGCTCACGGTAAGGCAAACATGATGCGTTTTTACTACTTTCAGGAAATGGGAGCTTTTACTCGCGACGAGGCCACCGGCACCTATCGGGTAGATTACGATAAAATGAAAGATGCCATGATGAACCTGTCGGAAACTATTCTGAAAATTCAGGGCGATGGCGACTATGAGAAGGCTAAACAAATTATTGAAGAGAAAGGCTTTATTCGTGAAGGACTTCAGAAAGATCTGGATAGGATAGGAGAAGCCGGAATTCCGCGCGATATTGTTTTTGAGCAGGGATCTGAAGTTTTGGGCTTGTAAAATACTATACCGGGAAGTAATGCACTTCCCGGTTCTTGTTAACTGTTTTTGCAATTTTTACTCAACCAGGCTTTAACAAGCTATTAACAACTATTTTGACATTTTCTGCGTTATATTTGTAGTGTGAAATGGCTAAAAGACATAGCGACCATTTTTCTGTTGATGATTTTTTTGTTTTCATCAACCGGTTTTATTTTATATAAAAGCTATTGTTCTTGCTCGGGTGATAATTATACCAGTATTATTGTAAAACCTTCAACTTGCGAAACCGAGTTTCATCAACATCATAAACACGATCAGGAAAATAATGAAATAGCATGTGATGAAGAAGCATGTCACGAATGTCATGTTTGTGAAGATCACTCCAGCTCATGTGGTTGCGATTCTCCTGAATCCATTTTCCTTAAATTAAAAGACAAGGCAGTTGACGATGAAATAAAATTTGTTGCTGTTCAGCCTATCGAATTAAAGGTGTCGAGTTCAGAACTTCTTGAAGAGTTGACAATTAATTCAGAGGACAACATTCCTGGATTTTTTTATGCTGATCCGCCACCAAAGATTTCATCCTCACTGGATTTTCTTATCCGGATTCAAAAACTTAAAATTCCCTCTTTAGCTTAAGATTTATTCTGTTTTTACAGAAACTGCCGGCTTGTAAAAAGCTGCAACAAACAGGTGTGTTTCGATAACAATCGAGACGTGACTTTTTGAATTATAAATCTTAAGAATAATGAAAAAATATATAATATTATTATTTATCCTTTTTCCTTTTTTCTCAAAATCGCAAACTATTACAGGGACGGTTTTTGGAAACGACGAAAATGGGAAACAGCCACTTCCGGGAGTTAATGTAGTGTGGGAAGGTACCAGCAATGGTACAGCCTCAAAACCAGATGGAAGCTTTAAATTAAAAAAGGAAACAGGACAGCACATGCTTGTTTTTAGTTTTGTTGGTTACGAGCCACAAACAGTTCATGTGCATGATAATACTGCAATCGAAGTGGTACTTCAGCCAAACCTGGAATTGGAGGAAGTAACCGTGATTAAAAAGGACAGGGGAACCTACTTATCGGTTATTAATCCTATTCAAACCGAAAATATTGGTGGCGCAGAACTGCATAAAGCCGCTTGTTGTAATCTGGCCGAAAGTTTTGAAACTAATCCTTCGGTTGATGTAAGTTACAGCGATGCCGTTACCGGAGCCAAACAAATTAAGCTGTTAGGGCTCGACGGAACCTATTCGCAACTTCAGGTTGAAAATATCCCGAACTTACGTGGTTTGGCCACAACCTTTGGATTAACCTATATTCCCGGCCCGTGGTTGGAGTCGATCCAGGTTTCGAAAGGTGCGGCTTCGGTACTAAACGGTTACGAATCGATTGCCGGACAAATAAACGCTGAATTAAAAAAGCCGGATAGCAATGAAAAACTCTTTTTGAATGTTTATGGCAACAACGAAGGTCGTTATGAATTTAATGGGAACACCAATATTAAAGTAAAAGGAGATACGCTCACAACCGGGCTTTTCGTGCATGCTAGCGATTTGTCGAAAGAAAATGATCATAACCACGATGGTTTTCTGGATTCGCCTTTGTCGAGCACATTTGAAGTGGCTAATCGCTGGAAATACAACAACCATAAAGGCGGAATGGCACAGGCCGGAGTTACTTTACTTTGGGACGACCGAATGGGAGGACAGCTCGGTGCCGACAGAGATATGATTCCTTCTGTTGACAATCCGTACGGTGTAAACATCAAAAACAATCGTGTTGATGCCTTTTTTAAGTCGGGAATCGTGTCGCAGGATAATCATCGTGCACTGGCTGTATTAACTAATTTTGTAAGGCATGAAACAGAGTCATATTATGGATTAACAACATACGATGCTGATGAAACGCGGTTTTACGGAAGTGTCGTTTATACACAGGATTTAGACGAAGCGGCTATTCACGTTTTAAATAGCGGTGCAAGTTTTATTTTCGATGATTTTAACGAAATGCTCTATAATCAGGATGTGCAGCGCACCGAAAAAGTTCCGGGCATATTTACTGAATATACGTTTAAACCCAGCGACAAGCTTACGCTGATGGCTGGTATTCGCGCCGATTTTCACAATATTTTTGGAAATTTTGTCACGCCACGTATGCACCTTCGTTATAATTTTGCTGATCATTATACCATTCGTGCCAGTGCAGGAAAAGGCTATCGAACAGCGAATGTTATTTCAGAAAATACATTTTTGCTGGCTAACTCGCGTCCAATTAGCTGGACCGAAGATGCCACACAGGAAGAAGCATGGAACTTTGGTTTTGCTTTTATTCAGAATTACAAATTACTGGATCGCGACCTGAGTATTAATGCTGAATTCTTCCGCACCGATTTTCAGCAAAAATTAGTAGTCGACAGGGAAACGTCGTCAGACTTTATTTACCTGAGGCCTTCAACTGAAAAGGCGTATGCAAATAGTTTTCAGTTTGATGTTCGTT
Organism: uncultured Draconibacterium sp.; assembly: GCF_963677155.1. Classification (NCBI taxonomy): domain Bacteria; kingdom Pseudomonadati; phylum Bacteroidota; class Bacteroidia; order Marinilabiliales; family Prolixibacteraceae; genus Draconibacterium; species uncultured Draconibacterium sp. Next base: position 4,962,641 of record NZ_OY781884.1, read on the forward strand.
GGCAGCCGATCGAGCGACTGGATATGTTACTGGCTTATCGTGTTAACGACATTAAAGAAACCATTGGCGGTGAATTAAAAGATGCGCCGTTAACCAGCGATTACAAGGGATTGATCAACCTGAATTACACTACCAATCTGAAAAAATGGATGTTTGATTACACCATTCAGTTTAACGGTGGCGGACGGATTCCGCGTGTATATGAAGAAGGGATGGATCGTGCTGATATTGCAGTAGACTATTTTGAGTTTTCGCCTTACACAATAATGAATGCCCAGGTAACGAAATATTTCCGCTACTGGAATATTTACCTTGGGGTTGAGAATCTTACTGATTTTACGCAGAGTAATCCAATTGAAGGCGCCGACGATCCTTTTGGACCAGAATTTAGCGCAACCAATATTTGGGGGCCAACAATGGGACGGAAGATATACCTGGGATTACGTTTTAATTTGAATTATGAATAACCAGCTAAAAGCAATTAGTTTTAAGCACAAAAATTATACGAGATGAAAAAGTTAATCTTATTATTGACTGTTGCAATGTTCATCGGTTTTGCAGGAACTGAAGCATTGGCACAGAAAAAAGGAAATAAAGTTGTTTGTTTTAAAAGCGACATGGATTGCGCTCAATGCGAGCAAACGCTTCAAGAGTACATGAAATTTGAAAAAGGCGTAAAAGACTTGAAAGTTGATCACGCTTCGAATACCATATTTGTTGAATACAAAGAGGGAAAAAACTCGGATGATAAACTGGCAGCAGCTATCGAAAAGAAAGGATACAAAGCCGAAAAGATCACGAAAAAGGAATATGAAGAGATTGTAAATCATGCGAAAGAGCATGAACACAGCGAGGAAGTTCATAAGGAAAGGAAATAATCGCCTGATTAAGAAATGAAAAAGCTGCCTGGTTTCAGGTGGCTTTTTTTTATGAAAAGTCTCTTGAAAACCAATTGTAAGATCTGGTCCAAAATTTATTGACTCACCCTGATTGTGCTTTCGACACAATCGTCCCTCTCTACACGTAGCTACCCTTTATACACAAATATACGTTCTTTGATTTATTGTTGAGCTAACATTTTATTGTTGATAAAACATTGCCTAACTATCAGTAATACAGTGCTTTAATCTTGCAGGCTCTGACAATTATCACTATCTTAAAGTCGTGATAGTCAGAGAGTTTAAGAGGTTCTTCGATGGATTTCTCCCAGATATCCGAATCGAAAAACGAGCCAATAAAATTATGTCAGATATGCTTACCTTCGGTAAAGTTACTGTCAATAAATTTTGTACAACGAATACCGAAAAGATAGGAGCATATCGTATGTTTGGGAATAATAGTTTCAGCCATTTTGAATTAACAGAAGGTGTAGTTTCTAATTGTAAAGCCAACCAAGGTTCTACTCATCTTCTTTGTATCCAGGATACAACAGAGTTTAACTTTACCAGCCACCTACAACGGATTGGGAAAAAGGACAAGGATATTGGTCCGGTAACAAAAAATGATAATGCAGGTTTCTTTTGCCATCCGATGTTGGTGATAAACGAAAAGGATAAACTGCCTATCGGCTTGTCAAGCATTGATTTGTGGAACCGCAACTGGGACAAACAAGATAAATTTGAACGAAGTTATTGGAAACAAGATATCACAGAAAAGGAATCATACCGCTGGATTGAAAGCGCCCGAAAAACAAAATCTGTTTTAGACAAAGCACCAATGTTAACTGTTATCGGAGACAGGGAGTCTGATATTTTTAGTGAGTTTGTCCTTATCCCAGAAGAACGCACACACTTGCTCGTGCGTTCAAGAATAAACCGAAAATTGGCAGGAGAGGATGTGAAACTTTATGAAAAGTTATCGCAACAGGAACAAAAAGCTGTTTACGATTTAGAAATTAAAGGAAATAAAAAACGAAAAGCCCGGACAGCAAAAATGTCCTTAAAATATGTAAAGCTTAAAATAAAAAGGCCAGAAAAACTACATGATAAGAATCTTCCTGAATATGTTGAATTATGGGCTATTGAAGCCCGTGAACAGCCAAAGACAGTGCCCAGAGCAGAATCTCCAATAGTTTGGAGGTTATTGACTACGCACCCAATAACAGAGGTTGACCATGCAATGAAATGTTTGGAGTGGTACGGTAACAGGTGGTTTATTGAAGAACTCTTCAGAATAATGAAAAGTAAAGGCTTTGAGCTTGAAGCCTCACAGCTTGAAACCGGTGCTGCATTAAAGAAACAGGTTGTTATGGCACTTCAGGTTGCATTAACAATAATGGTGCTTAAATTATCGCTCAACAAGAAAGAAGCATTAAACGCTGAACTGATATTTAACCAACAGCAAATAGAGTTTATAGAGTTATTACTAAAAAATGAAATAGAAGGAAAAACGAAAAAACAACAAAACCCATATCCCTCCAGAAGTTTAGCATGGTGTGCATGGGCAATAGCCCGGCTTAGTGGCTGGAGCGGATATAAGTCTCATGGCCCACCAGGCTACATATCAATGAAAAATGGACTTGATACCTTTAATACTAAATATGAGGGATACCTTGTCGCAATGAAGTTCTTAAAAGATGTGTATAAAGGGTAGCTACACGTAGAGAGGGAATGAGGGAGAGTTAGATGAAAATTGCCTAACCTTCATTCCCCTGTTGAGAGTCCCATTATTATGAATGTTTTTTATGCACTTTGCTGAGATTCCTAATTTATTGTAATCTTTGTAAATAAAAAACATGGAACCCATAATCGATCACATTGAAATTACGGTAAAAGATCTTGAACAAACCGTTTCTTTTTACGATCAGTTTCTGCCGTTGCTGGGTTTTAGCCCCGACAAGAAAACTTCTGCCTATATTGCTTCGCACGACAAACAGGTGGTTGAATATTCGCATCCCAATCTTTGTATTGCGCTTACCTCACCACGTGAATCGTTAAAAGATGAAGTTGTTCACCGCCGCCGGCCGGGAGCACTACATCACCTGGCTTTTAAAGCTGAATCGCGCAAAGAAGTTGATAATATATATTCCAAATTGCAGGAAATAAATGCTGATATTGTTAGTGCACCACGTTTATACCCCGAGTATCATAGAAATTATTATGCCGTATTCTTTAAAGCTCCCGACGGGATCAAATTTGAGGTGGTTTGTCAGAGCGTATAACCGCATCATTCACCGCTTAATTTTTGATGCATTCCATACGCTATATTTGCAGAACGGGAATTCCCGATATCATATCAAGCTCCGGTAGCAAAAGTTGCCAATACAATTTATCAGTTTTTACACTCGCTTAAGCAAATCTGTTAGTTCTTATAATTGAGTCTTTAGCACATTTGCAACGCTTGCAATTTCCCTTAATCACTCGTTTTCAATAACAAATTATTATCATTCTAGTTACGACTCAAAGATCATTCATGATGTTGCTAAACAATAAGTAGCTTTGTGCCGATGAAGCTCAAACAGAAATACAACAACATCCCGTTCAATCCATCAAAAGTACCGTTTTTTTATGGTTGGGTGATTTTATTTGCTGCCACCATTGGAGTGCTGTGCAGTGCGCCCGGACAAACAACAGGGGTTTCTACATTTACCGATTACCTGATCGACAACATTGGCATTAGTCGCGACCAGATTAGCACCGCCTATATGTTTGGAACCATTGGTAGTTCGTTTATTCTTACTTACGCAGGTACACTCTACGATAAATATGGTGCACGTTGGGTGGGTATGGCTGCAGCGCTTACACTGGGCTTTGTATTGGTTTTGTTTAGCCAGTCCGACCGAATTATAAAAGCGATTGTTCCGCAGCATTCAAGTATTTATACAGGCGTAGCAATAGCAACGTGTATTGTATTCTTCTTTATGTTACGTTTTTCGGGGCAAGGTGTTATTACCATGGTTTCGCGCAATATGCTAATGAAATGGTTTATCGCCCGCAGGGGGCTGGCAAACGGTATTTCCTCGGTATTTGTATCACTCGGGTTTTCCATTGCTCCGCTAAGTTTCGATTTGTTAATTGTTGGGACCTCGTGGCGTTGGGCCTGGTTGTTTATGGCAATGGGAATTGGCATTGGGTTCTTCCTGTTTGTATTTATTTTCTTCCGCGATAATCCTGAGGATTGCGACCAAACTCCCGATGGCGAAAAACATGGCAACAAAGAACGTGATGTAATTATTAAACCCTTTAAACAGTTTACGTTGAAAGAGGCGCGCAGTGGACTAACCTTTTGGCTATTTGTATTGCCATCGGCCATTTATGCCATGTTTATTACGGGCTATGTATTTCATCTGGTTTCGGTTTTTGGCGAGGCCGGCATCGACAAAGAGCATGCCCTTTCGGTGTTTATTCCCATATCGATGATCTCGGTGGTACTGGCTTTTGTTGGCGGATGGATTAGCGACCGCATAAAACTGCAATACCTGCTTTACCTTATGCTGGGTGGATTGATGGTTGCTTTAATTGCACTGGCCAATATTAACACCGGATTTTATTACTATGCATTTATTATCGGAAGCGCAATACCAAGTGGCATGTACAACGTGCTGTTAAGCGTTACCTGGCCACGTTTTTATGGCCGCGATCACCTGGGGAAAATCACCGGCTTTGTAATGGCCATTATTGTTTTCTTTAGCGCGCTGGGGCCAATTGTATTTAGCCTTTCGCATTCGCATCTGGGCAGCTATTCGTATGCCATTTATGGCTTACTCGGGATTATACTGGTAATTTCGGCAATCAGCTTTAAAGCGCGTAATCCGCAGGATAAGTACGAGGTTAAATCTTAATTTTATACATCACAACGTATTCTGTCGGAAGAATTATAATTTGTAGGTATCTACAGTTGTTTATAAACTCTGCTATTAGCATAGTCGGTTTCAAATGGGACAGGAAAAAGTGTAAAATATTCTGAATAATCTAATTTCCATTCGTGCTTTTCTGCTTAAATTTGTTTATTGTAGTATTATTTAAAAATTTCAGAAAGATATGAGACGAATTCTTTTCGGATTATTGATTACAGCTTTTGTGTTTACCCTGGGTTGTAAGAAGAAAAAGGAAAACAAACTTCCGCGTGTTGCCATTGCCGGACTGGCCATTGAGTCAAGTACCTTTTCGCCGGCACAGTCGGGCATCGAAGCGTTTCAGGCGCGTCGTGGAGACGAGATATTTACTTATTATCCGTTTATGGACGATACTGCGGCCACTCGTATACGTGCCGAATGGTTTCCAACGTTGCGTGGTCATGCATTGCCCGGAGGAATTGTAACCCGCGAAGCTTACGAAACGCTGGTTGGAGAAACGCTGGATCGGTTAAAAGAAAATATGCCTTACGACGGATTGTTTTTTGATATTCATGGGGCAATGAGTGTGGTTGGTCTTGATGATCCGGAAGGAGATTTTATAGAACGTATTCGGAAAGTAATAGGAGATGATGTACTTATTTCTACATCGATGGATTTGCATGGAAATGTAAGCGAACGATTGGCACATTACAGCGATATGATTACCTGCTACCGGATGGCACCGCACGAAGATGCAATAGAATCGAAGAAACGTGCATTAACCAATTTACTCGACCGTTTGGAGAACGGTTTAGGTAAACCAAAATACAAAGCCTGGATCCCGGTACCGATATTGTTGCCCGGAGAAAAAACAAGTACCCGCATCGAGCCGGGAAAAAGTCTTTATGCTAAAGTTGCCCCGGCAGCAGCACGCGAAGGCGTAATTGATGCAGCCATTTGGGTAGGCTACGCATGGGCCGACGAGCCCCGCAATCATGCGGTGGTTATGGCCTACGGTGACGACAAAGAAGCCGTAACAAAATCGGCCGAAGAACTGGCGCAAGCTTTTTGGGATGTGCGAAATCAGTTTGAATTTGTGGCTCCGGTAGCCTCGTTGGATGAATGCCTCAACAGGGCAATTGCCTTTAAAGAAAAGCCCTTCATCATTAGCGATATGGGCGATAATCCTACGGCTGGTGGTGCGGGCGATGTTACCTGGACATTGAACGAAATACTTCAACGAAAAGAATTCAAAAAGAAAAACGGGCCATCATTAATTTATGCATCAATTCCCGGACCCGATTTGGTTGCTAAAGCTGTTGAAGCTGGTATTGGCGAAACAGTTACCGGTATGGTTGGTGCCGAGGTTGATGATCGTTATTGCGGGCCAATAGAATTAACAGGTAGGGTAGAAGCCATAAAAGAAGGCGATCGTTATGCCGAAACCGAGGTGGTAATAAATGTCGGGAGTGTTGATGTTATCGTGACAAAAAAACGAAAACCCTATCATCACGAAACTGATTTCACCGATTTGAGTCTGTATCCTCGCGAAGCGGATATTGTGGTAGTTAAAATTGGTTATCTGGTTCCTGAGCTCTATAATATGCGAGCCGGTTGGTTAATGGCACTTACTCCCGGAGGCGTTGATCAGGATTTGGAACGACTGGGATATAAACGAATTAATCGCCCCATGTTCCCGTTGGATAAAGACATGGCTGATCCCGATCTCTCAGCACGACTGATTCCCCTGGCTGATGAGTAAAATCAACAAAGGCGTTTGTAACATGTTGCAAGCGCCTTTGTTTTTAAAACAAATCGTTTATCCTTATTTAGCTAACGTTTTTTTCTTTAGTTTTAAGAACCAATAATAATCTAAACCAATAAACATGAGAAAGTTATTTTTCCCTGTAATTATTTTATTTGTTTTTACCGCTTGCCAGAATAAGGTTTCGGTGGGAGAGTGGCAACCCATTTTTGATGGCGAAACGCTGGATGGCTGGGAAAAAGCCGGCGAAAATCCAGAAAGCATAAGCATTGAAGACGGAATGATAAAATGTGCCGGAGAGCGTTCGCACCTGTTTTACAACGGCGATTTTAAAAACTTCGAATTTGAAGCTGAAATAAAAGCGCAGGAACATTCAAACTCAGGTATATTTATTCATACCGAATACCAGGAAGAAGGATGGCCGGCCAAAGGCTATGAAATACAAGTGAATAATTCTTATCGTGGCTCTGCTAAATATCCTGAGCGAAGAAAAACCGGAAGCATTTACAATGTCCGCAATATATATTACCCGCTGGCCGATGATAACGAGTGGTTTACCATGCGTATAAAAGTGGTGGCAAATGTTGTGGAAATTTTTGTGAACGATGTTAAAGTAAACGAATATATCGAGCCGGAAAATCCATGGAGATGGGATGGCGGAGAAAACGTTCAATTGAGTCATGGTACATTTGCTCTACAGGCCCATGATCCGGGCAGTACAACTTATTACCGGAATATTCGTGTAAAAGCCCTTCCTGAAGCAGAACCAGCAACGCCTGAAGTGGATGAAGAATGGGATACTAAAGTTACGAAGCTGATGTTTGCAGGTTTTCCGCTGGTGGATTACCACGTACACCTAAAAGGAGGTTTGACGCTTGACGATTTGGTGGAAAATTCGCAACGTTTGGGAGTAAATTACGGAGTTGCTCCAAATTGTGGTCTCTATTTTCCTGTAACCGATGATAAATCGTTGTATGCCTACATGGACGAAGTAAAAGGCAGTCCAACGTTTAAAGGTATGCAGGCTGAAGGTCGCGAATGGATCACTCTGTTTTCTCCGGAAGCTGTGGCAAAATTTGATTATGTATTTACCGATGCTATGACCTTTACCGATAAAAAAGGACGCCGAAACCGTATTTGGATTCCGGAAGAAGTATGGGTTGACGATAAACAGCAGTTTATGGACGATCTGGTAGAAAAGATTGAAGCAATTTTCTCGCAAGAGCCGGTTGATATTTATGTTAATCCAACAGTATTGCCGGATGAGTTGATGCCGGAATACGATCAACTATGGACAAAAGAACGTATGGCGCGCGTGGTAAAAGTTTTGGCTGATAACGGAATTGCTCTGGAAATAAATGCCCGTTACAAAACACCAAAAGCAGAAATGATAAAAATGGCTAAAGAAGCCGGTGTAAAGTTCTCATTCGGAACTAACAATGTAACCAAAAATCTTGGCGAGCTGGAGTATTGTTTCGAAATGCTGGAAAAGTGCGAACTAACACCAACCGATATGTTCGAACCCAAACCGAATGCAGAAAAACCAATAAACGTAAAAGGTTTATCCGATAAAATTACAGGATAAATTAAAAAGAAGAAGGGTAAGACCATATTGGTCTTACCCTTCTTCATAGGAAATACCTCTTATCTAATGAAACTCAATTCTGGGCCTGAATTCATGAGAAAATACCTTTGCGTTCAACAGCAAATTCAATCAGGTCAACTGCCTGTTCATTAGTAAAAGATCCTCGGTTTATGGTAATATCAAAAAATTCTTCATGCAAACTATTTTCTTTTAATGCTTTGCGAAATGCCGCCCGCTCTTCTTCAACCTTTTCAATAAATGCAATCGCCTCGTTTCGGTTAAGTTTATTATTCGCCATAATGGTATTTATTCGATACCCAAGCGGAGCTGTTAACCGGATATGAAGTGCATTTTTAATGTCGCTGGTAATGATATGGCTTGCCCGTCCAACAATAACACAATGGCCTTCAATTGCTAGTGTGCGTACCACTTCCTTTACGGTTTTAATAATTGTTTCCTCATTTTTATAGCGTTTATCCCGAAAGGCTTTTAGAATTTCTTCAAAAACATAGTGTTCGGTCTTTTTTAAGGTTTGTCGCACTGTTTCAGGATCAAGATCGAGCTCTTTTGCACTTTCGTAAAAAATTTCCTTACTCAATACATTCCACGGTTCCTTTGCGAGTTTTTTATTGAATCGTTCAGCAATTTGTTGTGCTAAAGCCAAACCGTTACATCCCACTTCACGAGATATGGTAATTACCGGCCCTGCATCACTCTCTTTGTCGAATTCATGAGGTCTTTCCTCTTTCATGCGGCTATTAAGATAGCTCATTAATGAATTTCCCATAATATATAAACTTTATTGTAGCCTAAATTACGTCAATTCTGGTAAACATACTGTGTTTTGCTGGTGATTTTTATGTGAGACTTAATCTTCTCTACAGTTATTTCGAATTGAGCTTTATTTTTGTCCTTTTTAACTGTCAGGTTATCTGTTGTTTGATTGTCAAAGCTCCTTGTTGTGATAAGTGTCAGTTCTATTCCTCACTCGAAAAACTATCTTTAACTTCTATTAAATATTTATTCGTTCTAAATAATAATAGAAACAGTATCTTCGTGAAATTTTTATAAAACTGCACAAATATGTTTGACAAAAATACTTATATCGTTCGTAGAAATAGATTGAAATCCAAAGGATTAAAAGGTATTGGGTTACTCCTGGGAAATGGAGAATCGCCAATGAATTGTTTGGACAACACCTATCATTTCCGTCAGGATAGTTCTTTTCTGTATTTCTTCGGACTTGACTTTCCCGGGCTGGCCGGAGTAATTGACTTTGAAAGTGGCGATGAATACATTTTTGGTGATGACGTTGAAATTGATGACATTATTTGGATGGGGCCGCAGGTTTCTTTAAAAGATAATGCCGCAAAAGTGGGAATAACCAAAACTGCGCCATTTGCAAAACTTTTCGATATCGTAAAAAAAGCAATGGATTCCAACCGTAAAATTCATTTCCTACCTCCATATCGGGGCGAGAATAAGATTTTGCTGGAGAAATTAACCGGACTTTCATCGTTGTCTGTTCAGAATCACGCATCGCTGGAATTGATAAAAGCCATTATTTCGATTCGGGAAATTAAAGAAGCACAAGAAGTAGAAGAAATAAAAAAAGCCTGTGCAACCGGTTACCAAATGCATGTAGCGGCAATGCGAATGGCGCAACCCGGAACCTGGGAGCAAAAAATTGCCGGAACGATGGAAGGCATTTCATTTGCTGGTGGCGGAATGGTATCATTTCCAATTATTCTTTCGCAAAACGGAGAAACATTGCACAACCACGATCATTCGCAAACGCTTGAAAAAGGCCGTTTAATGTTATGCGATGCTGGTGCCGAATCATTGCTCCATTACGCATCTGATTTTACACGAACAACTCCGGTTGGCGGGCAATTCACCAGCAAACAGCGCGAGGTTTATGAGGTTGTTTTGGCTGCAAATAATAAGGCTACCGAACTTACCAAACCGGGTGTTACCTATTTATCTGTTCATTTAGCTGCAGCCGAAGTAATTGCCAGTGGATTAAAAGAATTGGGACTGATAAAAGGTGACGTAAAAGAAGCGGTGGAAGCCGGGGCACATGCTCTGTTTTTTCCTCACGGTCTGGGGCACATGCTAGGATTGGATGTTCACGATATGGAAGATTTGGGACAGATTTATGTGGGTTACGATGATGAGACCCGTCCGATGGATCAGTTTGGGGCTGCTGCGTTGCGTTTGGGTAAACGTCTAAAACCGGGTTTTGTAATCACGAACGAACCGGGTTGCTATTTTATTCCGGCGCTGATTGACAAATGGCAGGCCGAAGGTATAAACAAAGACTTTATAAACTTTGATAAAGTAAACGAATACCGAGGTTTTGGAGGAATACGACTGGAAGACGATATTCTTGTTACCGAAACAGGTAGCGAAATAATAGGAGAGCGGATTCCAATTGAACCTGATGAAGTTGAAAAAATCGTTCAACAAGGATAAAGCAGAAGAAAGGCATTCATAATTATGGATGCCTTTCTTTTAATATCCGGTGGTAAAAATAATCCATTTCCGATAAAAGCTCATCCCGCACAGCACAACATCTTTCCCTGATTTCTTCCTGCGATTTGGCGCCTTTGTATGGGCTTTTAAACCCTAAGTGCAGTTTCCTTTTATAGTTTACTTTCGGAATTTTTAATTCTTCGTTTGTTCCTTCGCCTACTGTAATCAGGTAATCAAAATTCATATCAGCGTATTCCGAATAGCTGTGAGGTACGCTTTGTTGTAAATTTATTCGAACTTCGCACATAACATCCATGGCAATGGTGCTAACATGATCGACCGGCTCTAGTCCGGCAGAATAAATCCGAAGATTATCATCGTTAAAGTTGCGAAGTATAGCTTCTGCCATTTGGCTTCTGCATGAGTTTCGGTTGCTTAAGAATAGAATACTTATCCCATTATTTTAGATTTACGTTGGTGTCTGTTTCAATTTTGAAAAATGTAATTTACTATAATTCTTTCACAATAAAAATGCCTTATGTTTTGATAGTTAAACTTTTAACCATGTTTAGAAACATGGTTTCAAAACATATTCTAAAAACAAAGCCGAAAATTGAAGATTTGAAATGATTCTTTTCATTAAATGTAAAATTAAAGTATCGGAATTCGGCTAAAAAAGCTCGTACAGAAGATATTAGCCTGATAAGTGTACAAAATATTATTCGCTAACCAATTGAAAACCAATTGCTATAAAATTCGTGAATTATTATTTTCTCTGATTAATTGAGTATTAATAGGGATTTCCCTATTTTCGTAGGTGAATGATATCATGAAAATCGTTGCAATACGATGTGAAAAATTACTGTAAATGGAACCTAAAGATCTAAAAAACTCGGAAGAGTTAAAGCGTACGGAGAATACTGACCTTGAGAATTCTGAAGTTAAACCAACTTCGGAAGAAGCTGCAAAATCGGATGAGCCGAATATTGTTGAGAATGAAAAAAGTGTTGAACCAGCCGAGGAAAAAACAGCTGAAAATCCGCCGATAGAGCCTGTTGAAGAACCGGTGAAAGAAGAGCCAAAAGCTGAATTAGCAGAAGAACCTCAAAGTGTATCGGAATCCGAATCAATTTCGAACGAAGAAAGCGCAGTTGATTCAACTGAAGATTCGGCAGATACTGCTGAAGAAAAAATAGCAGAAGAAACACAACCGGAACCGGAAATTGCAGCAGCAGAAACGGAGCAGGAACAACCAAGCGAAGGTAAAGCCGAAAAAGCTGAGCCTGTAAAAGCCGAAAAACCGGAAAAAAGAGAACCGGTTGATTATTCAAAACATTCTCAGGTTGAGCTTGTAAATGCACTCCGCGACTTACTTGAAGGTGACAATGATATCAATATAAAAGAAGAAATCGACACCATTAAAGCGGTGTTTTATAAGAATCTGAACGAGAACATCGAGGCCACTAAAAAGAAATTTATTGCTGATGGCGGTGCCGAAGAAGATTTTAAACCGGAAGATGATCCTTACGAAAAAGACATTAAAGATCTGCTGAAAAAATACCGTCATATTCGTATTGAGCACAACAAACAACTGGAGAGTGAAAAAGAAGAAAATCTACAGAAAAAATATGATGTAATCGAAAAGATTAAAGGGCTGATCAATAACGAAGAATCAATCAATAAAACCTTTAATGATTTTCGTGATCTTCAAAGAGAATGGCGCGAAATTGGCTTGGTTCCGCAATCCAAAATGAAGGATCTGTGGGATACCTATCATTTTCATGTTGAGAATTTCTACGATTATATCAAAATCAACCGCGAATTGCGCGATCTGGATTTGAAGAAAAACCTTGAAGCAAAAATCAAACTTTGCGAAAGGGCAGAGGAGTTGTTGGTTGAAGAACCATCAATTCTGAAAGCATTTAATACGCTTCAGAAATACCACGAACAATGGCGTGAAATTGGTCCGGTGCCGCGCGAGCAAAAAGACGATATCTGGGAACGTTTTAAAGCGGCAACAAATAAAATCAATAAAAAGCACCAGGAATTCTTCGAGAATAGAAAAGTTGAGCAGAAGAAAAACCTGGAGGCCAAAACAGCACTTTGCGAAAAAGCTGAAGATATTATTAAGGAGGAAATTACTAATCATAAAGATTGGGACGAAAAATCAAGAGAACTTGTTGAATTACAAAAGGTTTGGCGCACAATTGGTTTTGCGCCACGAAAAGATAACAACAAAATATACGAGCGCTTCCGTACTGCTTGTGATGCATTTTTTAATGCTAAGCGCGCATTTTATGCTAAAAATAAAGAAGAGCAACAGAATAATCTACAGCTGAAAACAGATTTGTGTGTTCAGGCCGAGTCGCTGAAAGACAGTGAAGACTGGAAAAAGACTACGCAGGACTTTATAAATATCCAGAAAAAGTGGAAGGAAATTGGAGCGGTACCACGCAAACATTCCGATGTTTTATGGAAACGTTTCCGTGCTGCATGCGACTTTTTCTTCGATAAAAAATCAGAACATTTCTCCGATGTCGATACTGAACAGGATGATAATCTGAAATTGAAAGAAGACTTGATTAAAGAGGTAGAGAACTTTAAACCAGTTGACAATGTAGATGAAAATCTGGAGTCGCTTAAAACTTTCCAGCGTAGATGGACAGAAATTGGCCACGTTCCGTTTAAAAAGAAAGACGAAATTAAAGTACAGTTCAGAGATGCAATCAACAAACTATTCGACGATCTTAACCTGGATAATGAAAAACGTAACCTGTTGAAATTCCGAAATAAAATGTCGTCGTTCTCTGAATCATCACGTGGGCAAAACAAAATGCGCATGGAACGCGATAAGTATATGAATAAAATGAAGCAACTGGAAAACGACCTGGTGCTACTTGATAATAACGTTGGATTTTTTGCTAAATCGAAAAATGCAGAATCGCTGATTGAGGATGTGAAAAAGAAAATTGAAGTAACAAGACAAAAAATTGAATTACTAAAAGATAAGATCCGTGTTATTGATGAAATGGATAATGACTAAAGAATACAACATTATATTGTAATATTTAAAAGCCGGTTTTTACCGGCTTTTTCTATTTACAGAGGTTATATTTTGGTGCTGAAAATAGCATCGTATAAATTTAATGTACTAAAAAAACTGTGTAGAAAGCATAATCGATCAGGTTAGAATTTCTATGATTCTTCGTATTTTCTTTCTATCATAATCTTTTATAACTTTGGTAGTGACGTAATTTAAACTAACTAATACTAATAATCTGAGTAATGAAAAGTAAAAGTCATTCATCGCGACGATCGTTTATAAAAAATACGGTCCTCGGAACAGCTCTTGTTTCCACCGCCCCATCAATTATGGGCAATTCCTACAGTCAGCAGATTTTATTGAAAACACGTGAGTTTGAACCAACTCTGTTTTCGGCTAACGACCATGTACAATTGGCATTGATAGGGGCCGGAATTCAGGGAATTTACGATACCACTTCTGCACTTCGGGTTCCCGGAGTGAAACTTGTTGCTGTCTGCGATTTATACACAGGACGTTTACAACGCGCAAAAGAGTTATGGGGCGACGACATTTTTGTAACCCGCGATTACCGCGAAATCCTCAACCGTGAGGATATTGATGCAGTTATCATTGCGACACCCGATCACTGGCATATAAAAATCAGTACCGAAGCGTTAAAGGCGGAAAAAAACGTTTATTGCGAAAAGCCCATGGTGCAGAACTTCGATGAAGGTCATCCACTGATTCAGGCATGGAAACAATCGGGGAAGGTTATGCAAATTGGAAGTCAGGGCATGTCGTCGCTGGGTAACGAAAAAGCAAAGCAGTTATACGAAGATGGTGCTATTGGCGAAATTGTAATGCTCGATATGTTTAATGATCGTTATTCGGCAGAAGGTGCATGGCAATATCCAATACCACCGGATGCCAATCCTGACACGGTGGATTACGATACTTTTTTGGGACGCGCACCCAAAGTGCCATTTGAGCTTAAACGTTTTTTCCGTTGGAGAAATTACAGGGATTATGGTACCGGAGTAGCCGGTGATTTGTTTGTACATGCATTTTCTACCTTACATTATGTAATCAGTTCAAACGGTCCGGAACGAGCTCAGGCAACAGGTGGTTTGCGCTACTGGGATGATGGACGAGACGTTCCCGATGTTTCGATCACACTTTACGATTTCCCGAGAACAAATACTCATGCCGCATTTAATGCTGCTTTCCGCGTGAATTTTATTGCAGGGAATGGTGGTGGAGGTGGTTTCCGACTTGTGGGAACTGAAGGCGAAATGGAAATCGGTTCGAATAGAGTAAAGCTAATCCGTTCGAAATTGAATATGAAACCTCAGGGGTATTCATTGATCGCTTACACGGAGGAAATGCAAAAGAAAATAAAGGAAGAGTATGACATGAAATTCCTCAACGAAAGAAAGGCTGATCTGAATATTGGCGAAACCACTTATGAGGCTCCTGCAGATTACAAAGGTGCGCATTACGATCATTTTTATAATTTCTTTCAGGGCATTCGCGGGCAGCAGAAAATTGTTGAAGATCCGGTATTCGGATTACGTGCAGCTGGTGCCGCGCTTCTGGCTAATGAAAGCTACTATAAGGCTAAACCGGTACATTGGAACCCGGATACGATGAAGTTAGTCTAATAACTCCCAACTATTTTGTAGATAGGGAAAAGTGCATTCATTTACGGAATGCACTTTTTCATTTTCTTGTATTACTTTCCGATAGAGAAAGTTTAATCCATTTATACTTACTGGACTAGGATTTTGGCGTACAAATATGATTTGAGGAAAGTTTTCATTCTTTTTTAGTCAGTTTATTTTTCTTTCGACATTGACGGTGGTGCTGACTCAGCTGCAGTTCCCCAGTTTCTGTTGGGTTTCGGCCCCATCTGAAAAACCAGTTCGCCTCCGGTAGTAATCTCATTTTGCGCGATCCAAGTTCGGTTAAATGGTGTACCATTCAGTTTTGCCGACTGAATGTAAATATTTTCTTTTGAATTGTCTAAAGCCTTAATGGTAAATGTTTTGTTTTCTTTTAATTGAATGATTACTTCGCCAAATAGTGGGCTGCCAATAGCATAAGTTGACGATCCGGGCGTAACAGCATAAATTCCCATTGAGCTAAGTACATACCACGATGAAAGTGATCCCATGTCTTCATTTCCGCACAACCCACCAGGGCCGGAACGGTATAATTCATCACAAACCTGCCGAACTCGCTGTTGTGTTTTCCAGGGTTGGCCCACGTAATTATACAAGTAGGCCACGTGGTGTGATGGTTGGTTACCGTGTACATATTGCCCGATAGTTCCAACAACGCCAACATATTTTGGTGGAGTAATCAATGGGCTCATTTCAAAAAAGGTATCCAGTTTCTTTATGAAAGCATCTTTGCCGCCAAAAAGATTTACCAAGCCTTGCACATCATGCTGTACCGACCAAATGTATTGCCATGCATTCGATTCTGTGTAATATCGGTTCGGGCGGCGGCCAACAAGAAGCGGATCAAAGTATTTGTAGTACGAATGATCGCCATATTCTTCAATCGCCTGTTCTTTATCTCCCAAAGCTTCAAGCCATGTTCCATCGGCTTTTCTGGGGCGCATAAATTGTGTTTCTGCATCCCATAAATTGGCGTAGTTCTTGGCGCGTTGCATAAATAATTGGTAGTCGTTTTGTTTTCCCAGTTCCTTTGCCAATTGCGCAATGCACCAATCGTCATAAGCCAGTTCCAGGGTATTTGGCACCGACTCTGTAAGACGGTCAACCGGAGTATATCCCATCTCAAGGTAGTATTCAAGTCCGGCACGCCCCATGCCATCAGGAACCGGTGGTTTTGGTTCTTCCATTGCTTTGGTGCGCATAGCGGTGTATAGTTTCTCAATATCATAGTCGCGATAACCTTTCATGTAGGCATCAACAATTACCGGTATCAGGTGATCGCCTACCATTGCCTCGCCAAATACATTTTGAAAATGCTGTGCCGGTAGCCATTGGAAATTATCCACTTTTGCTTCAATCGACTGGATAAAATCGTCGACATGCTCCGGTGCTGTTAAGGTTAGCAATGGATGTTGCGAGCGGTATGTATCCCAACACGAAAAGGAACCATAGAAATCGAAACCATCTGTTGTATGAATTTTGCCGTCGGAACCCCGGTATTCTCCATCAACATCCTGCGAAATATATTGTGCTAAAAACGAATGATAAAGCGAAGTG
Source organism: uncultured Draconibacterium sp. (assembly GCF_963677155.1). Classification (NCBI taxonomy): domain Bacteria; kingdom Pseudomonadati; phylum Bacteroidota; class Bacteroidia; order Marinilabiliales; family Prolixibacteraceae; genus Draconibacterium; species uncultured Draconibacterium sp. Next base: position 4,979,504 of record NZ_OY781884.1, read on the forward strand.
TAGAAAATTTCTTTCTGATTATCGCTTGCTCCGTCAATCTTAATTTTCGAAAGTTCGTTGTTCCATGTTTTACTGGCGGCTTTTCTTATTTCATTAAAATCCCAACCGGGGATTTCTTCTTGAAGGTTTTTTCGTGCACCGTCGATACTGGTGTATGAGATTCCAACTTTCACCAAAATTTGTTCTCCTTCTTCGGTATTAAACTGAACGAATGCACCTATTTTATCACCGGCCTCGGCATTTTTGTAAGGGAAAATGCTGCCTCCTGATTCGGGAGTAACGTATGAAGCATCGAATGTTCCATAATATAGAAAAGGTTTGCTGAATTCTGCCACAAAATACACTTTCCCCAATCCGGAACTTTTTACGCCTTCAATTCTGGAGTTGTTTGCAATTGTTAGTGCTGAATTTTCGTCAGAAAACATAGTGCCAATCTGATGTCCGAGGTCTAATATTATCCTCGAATTTTCCGCTTCAGGAAAAGTATAACGATGAAAACCTGTCCGTTTGGTAGCTGTTAACTCTGCTTGTATATCGTAATCTTGCAATAAAACAGAATAATAACCTGGCTTAGCTGTTTCTGTATTGTGCGAATAGCGCGAACGATATCCACCGTCAGGATTATTCTTTGTCCCTGGAATTATCTGAAGTTTATTGCTTACTGTGGGCATTAAGAGTACCTCGCCGCCGTTAACCATGCCAACTCCGCTCCAGTGGGTGTGGCTAAAACCGATAATTGAACTCGACTGGTAGATGTAACCGGCGCAATAGGTCCAACCTTCTGTACCAACATCGGGGCTTAGATGAACCATCGCGTAGGGTAGTGATGCCCCTGGAAAAGTATGCCCAAAGAAATCGGTTCCTAAAAACGGGTTTACATAATCTGTTAGTTGTTTGTCGGTTTGCTGAGCCGCAGCTGGCTTGTGCGTTACAGTCAAAAGTACCAGTGCTAAATTAAAAGCATAGGTGAGTATGGAAAACTTTGGAAACATTATTCAGATTGTATTTTGTGAATATTAACCTTTTTGGCGAATTTACATATTAAAATATAACTAATGGGTTAAAATATATTGCAAGATGAGTAAAATAGTATAAGTATTTCTTTCACGGGTGGCGTTACTTTGTTAGAGTCAATTATTTTCTAAAATAGCTAAACATTAATGAATTTACCGGTAATCAAAAGAACGAAATCAAAAGGTCGTTTGCATGCAGCCCTGTGGCTTTTCTTTGCCGCAAGTATTGTTATCACATCTTGCTCTGTGCCAAAAGAGAAATTAGTTTCAAAAGTGATAATAATTTCTGACGGCTGGAAAATGCAGTCGAGCGATAAAATTGGGGAGTTAGACGAAAGTTTGATTTCAGAAAGTAATTTCTCTGCCGATTCGTGGCTAAAAGCGTCTGTTCCCGGAACTGTGCTGGGAAGCATGGCAACTTTCGGGGTGATTGAAGATCCGTACTTTGGCGTTAATATGCAAAGCGTAGATATTGAGCAGTTCAAGAAGCCCTGGTGGTTCAGAACTACTTTTGATTTGTCAGCTAATGATTTAAATAAACAGGTTTCGCTACGTTTTAACGGTATTAATTACCGTGCGGATTTATGGGTGAATGGAGAGAAGGTGGTTGGTAAAGACGAATTTGCCGGCACTTACCGGATGTTTACTTTTAATATTGATGACTATGTTCAGGAAGGAACAAATACCATCGCGCTAAAACTCTGGCAACATGCCGATGGCGAATATTCAATTGGTTTTGTGGATTGGAATCCGCTTCCTCGCGATCGAAATATGGGGATTTTCAGGGAAGTGTTTCTTGAAATTAATGAAGGGGTTAAAATCCGCAGTCCCTTTGTTTATTCAGTAGTTAATAAAGAAAACTTAAAAGATGCCGATCTTTTTATTCAGGCTGAAATTGAAAATCAGTCGGATGAAGCAGTTGAAGGAATTGTTCGCGTAAATTATGGTTTGGGAACAGTTGAAAAGCAAGTAACACTTCATCCGAGAGATACGCTTTCATGTCGGTTTACTCCCGATGAATTTAGCCAGCTTTCGGTAAAAGATGTGAAGCTTTGGTGGCCAAACGGCATGGGCGATCCTAATTTGTACAACATGTCGGTTGAGTTTATTGCGGGAGATAAGATGTTGGATCGGGTTGAAAGCCGTTATGGAATTCGTGAAATTAACAGCTATTTAAACGAAGATAAAAACCGTGTTTTTACGATAAACGGAAAATTTGTTTTGTTGAAAGGTGGTGGCTGGGTTGATGATCTTTTGCTGCAAGATACGCGCGAAAGTGTCGAAGCCCAAATGAAATACATTCGCCATATGAACCTGAACAGTATTCGTTGCGAAGGATTCTGGGGAAAAAGCCAGATGTTGTATGACCTGTGTGACGAGTACGGAATTTTAGTTATGGTGGGGTGGAGTTGCCACTGGGAGTGGGAAGAATACCTGCTAAAACCAACGCATGAAAAATACGGAGGAGCAGTTATACCGGAAGATATTGATTTGTTAAGTGCTTATTGGAAAGATCAGATGCTTTGGTTGCGCAATCATCCCGGAATTTATGTCTGGATGCTGGGAAGTGATAAACTTCCGATACCCGAACTTGAACACCGTTACATCGATCTGTTTAAAAAGTACGATCCTTCGCGGCCAGACATAACCTCTGCCGGTGGTGCCGGAACTGAAGACAATAATATTGTGGCAGAAGTTCCGCTAATCAGCGAAATTAGTGGCCCAACCGGGATGAAAATGTTAGGGCCTTACGCCTATACTCCACCGGTTTATTGGTTTACAGATACTGATTTGGGCGGTGCATATGGATTTAATACCGAAACTTGTCCGGGGCCAAACATCACTCCCTTGTCGTCGTTGAAAAAAATGTTGCCGGAAGAAAGCCTGTGGCCTATCGATAAAAAATACTGGGAGTACCATACCGGACGAAACGCATTTAAAACACTCGATCGCTTCCGCGAAGCCATGGACGCGCGTTACGGGGAGTCAAACAATATTGAGGAATTTGCCTTTAAATGCCAGGTTTCGAATTACGAACTGATGCGGCCAATGTTTGAAGCTTTTGTGGCACACAAACCAAAAAGTACCGGGCTGGTTCAGTGGATGCTTAACTCGGCCTGGCCCGAATTATACTGGCAGTTGTACGATACTTATTTGCAGCCGAACGGCTCGTTTTACGGTGTGCGGAAAGCTTGTAATCCGATTCACGCCATCTATCGCTATGGTTTCGATGATATTTATCTGGCAAACGAAGATCTTGAAGATGCCAACAATGTAACCGTAAAGATGAAGGCTTATAACATCAACTCGAAAGTTATTTTTTCTGACGAGTGGGAAGGAGATATTGCAACAAATACCTCACGGTTTATTTACAAATTACCCGAAATGGAGGAGAAAACGCCGGTTTGGTTCCTGCGCTTGAATGTTTATGATCAGAATGGAGAGGAAGTAGACAACAGCACTTATTGGTTATCGGTAAAACAAGACGAACTGGATTACGAGGCAGCAAAAGCACTTGATTGGCCTTATTATACACCACCCAAAGCGTATGCTGATTTTACTGATCTGGATAAGCTTCCAAATGTAAAATTAGACTATGATTATCAGTTTGAAAAGGATGGAGATTCGGGAGTTGTGCATTTGAAAGTTACAAATCCGGCTTCTTCAATAGTCTTCTTCACCTATTTCGATTTGGTGAATCAGGGAACTGACGATCCTATTTTGCCGGTATACTGGGACGGCAACTATATCACGCTTTTGCCCGGAGAAGAAAGAACTTACACCGCTCGCTTTGATTTGGAAGACCTAAAAGGCGATAAGCCGTATTTAAAAGTTAAGGCATGGAATGTTGAATCGGTAACAATTAAGTAGAGCACAAAATATGGGAAAGTTAAGATATGCGGTTGGTATCGATTTAGGTGGAACTTTTGTAAAGTACGCTTTGGTTCGGGAAGATGGCAAGATTCTGTTTGAAGGGAAACTTCCCGTTGGTGGTAAAGCAACGCGCGAGGACACTTTGGATGCAATAAAATCTTCAATTCAAAAAGTTTTGGAAAAGGCTCGTGAAGACGCTCTTGAAGTGACCGGAATCGGAATCGGTTCGCCGGGTATTGTATGCGATGGCATTGTGCATGGGGGCGCTGATAATCTCGACCGTTGGGAAAACATAAATCTTAGTGAAATATATTCAAAGGAGTTCAATCTTCCGGTTTTTGCAGACAACGATGCTAATGTAATGGGACTTGGCGAAGTAATGTTTGGTGCAGCAAAAGATGCAACTGATGCTATTTTTATTACCGTTGGAACAGGAATTGGCGGTGCAATAGTGGCCAATGGAGAATTGTACGGAGGCTATAAAAACCGGGGTACTGAGATGGGGCATGTAACCATCGATCATGAAGGAATTGCATGTAATTGTGGTGGCCGTGGATGTTTGGAAGCTTACGCGTCAACTTCTGCTTTGGTTCAGCAATATGCCGACGTTACCGGGTTAGATGCTGATGAGGTAGATGGCCACTTTATCGTTGATAAATTCAAAAATAATGAAGCTGCAGCAATTAAATGTATGCAGAAGCATACCGATTACTTGGGCCACGGAATAGCCGGGTTTATCAATACTTTTTCACCGCAAAAAGTAGTTGTAGGTGGAGGAATTTCGGAGGCCGGACAATTTTATGTCGATATGATCAAAGCTTCGGCACTAAGTTATGCCATGCCCGATTGTGCGGTAAACACTGATGTTGTTGCTGCAACGCTCGGAAATAATGCCGGTTGTTTGGGGGCTGCGTCACTGGTTTTTAAAAACGTAAATTAATAACGATATGCGAAAAAATCTTTTTATAGTAGTTCTCATCATGTTGGTGTTTTTTGTGATTTCATTTCTTACCAACATTTTGGGAGCGCTAAACCAAAAAGTTTCGGACAGTTACATGCTTACCGAAACGCTAGCCGGATTACTTCCTTTTGCTTTTTTTATTGCGTACGGAGTAATGTCCATCCCTTTCGGATTTCTGGTGGAAAAGTACGGCGAAAAACGAATTATGATTGTTGCTTTTCTTATGGCTTTTGCTGCGTCGCTGGTGTTTGCTGTTCATCCGGTTTTTAATGTGTTCATCATTTCATTGTTTACAATTGGAGCCGGAATGGCAGCCTTGCAAGTAGTAATTAATCCGCTGTTGCGCGTATCCGGAGGAGAAGCAAATTATGCTTTTTATTCGGTAATGGGGCAACTGGTTTTTGGATTGGCGTCGTTTATCAGTCCGCAAATGTATTCCTACTTTGTGGTAAATATCGATAACGGAAGCTTGAATAAACCACTTATTGGTTTGATGGCTAAGCTTGTTCCCGAAAGTATGTCGTGGGTGTCTGTTTACTGGGCTTTTGCGGCTATTGCAATTCTAATGGGTGTAATTATTTTCCTGGTTAAATTTCCGAAAGTAGAGTTGCAGGATGATGAGAAAGTTGGCTCAAAAGAAAGCTTTTTTGAACTGATCAAGAATAAATATGTGATCCTGTATTTTCTTGGCATATTTATGTATGTAGGTTCTGAGCAGGGAATTTCATATTGGTTGTCGAAGTTTTTGAATGTTTATCATGGTATTGATCCTGACCTTGCTGGGGCTGATGCGGTTTCCTATTTTTGGGGCTTGATGACGCTTGGTGGAATGTTAGGATTGGTATTGATGAAGTTGTTCGATAGCAAACAAATTCTCAGATGGTTCACCATATTGGCGATTGTTTGTGTGGCAGCCGGCTTGTTTGGCAGTGTTAATATTGCATTGTGGGCATTGCCTGTTTCGGGGTTCTTTTTATCTGTAATGTATCCAACAATTGTCTCTTTGGGGCTAAATTCAGTGGCTAAGCACCATGGTTCGTTTGCCGGAATTTTAATGACTGGTATTGCCGGAGGTGCAATTGTGCAGGTGTTGATTGGTGCTATCAGTGACTTTTCTTCGTTACGGGCCGGAATGCTGCTTATTTTCGTAACCTTAGGTTATGTGTTAAGTATTTCTTTCTGGGCTAAGCCATTGATTAGTAATAAAACGATCTCGTTTAAATCTGAAAATTAACAAAACGGAGATGGAGACACAGAGATTCTATCCCAAATGGATGTTTGTAGTGCTTCCTGCATTTGCAATGATGTTGGGGTGGGGATTAAGGGGGCATATTGGTGGAGGTCCCTTTGGAGCGATGATTCCCGGGGCTTTTTTAGCTCTAAGCCTTGGCTTATTACTGAAGCTACCTGCCTCGTTTACTTCCGTAATTCTTGTGTTTTCTGTTTTTGGTGTTGGCCTTGGCGGCGAAATGACCTACGGGCAAACGCTGGGAATTATTCGTAATCCTGATACTTTTTGGTGGGGACTAATCGGAACAACGCTAAAAGGAGCAGTTTGGGGACTTTCTGCAGGAGTGTTTCTGGCGCTTGGAATTATCTACCGGCATGTTGAAAAACGTACAATTTTATGGGCGATCGTAATTTATATCATCGGCATGATTCTCGGCTTTAAATTGATCAACGATCCCATGCTTATCTATTTTTCTGATCGGGCAAAGCCACGTACCGAATCGTGGGCGGCTTTGTTGTTCGGAGCCGTTTTGGTGTTGATTTATCTGAAAATGAATATTCAATCGCGACAGTTCAAACTTATTCCACGTTTTGCCGGTTTCGGTCTTGTTGGTGGAGGATTAGGATTTGGTTTGGGAAGTTTGTGGTTGGTTTTAGGAACATATTATCCCGACGCTGTTTTTGGCAGCTGGTGGAAGGCAATGGAATTTACTTTTGGATTATTACTAGGTGCGGCATTGGGTTACGCTACTTGGTTAAGTCGCAGAGATCGTGCTTTTAATAATTGGGAGGAGGATGAATCTTCGTCAACGAATTACCCCTTGTGGAAAGAGCTGGGAGTCGTAACTGTAACAGCTCTTTTAATATATTGGTTGCTACCTATGGGCACCGAAACTTTAATCGAAAGCAGTATTATTAACAATATGCCTGGTGGATCGGTTAAGAATGAAATTGCCCGGATGCTTGTTAACTATTCTGTAGTTGGTTTTATTCTGATTGGTTTTTTTATGGTTTTTCCAAAAGTGGCCTGGCAGCTGGGAATAACACTTACATTCGCACATACTGCAATCGACCTTATCCGAGATTTTTATCCAGATACAAATTTCTGGTCGCCATTTACTACGCATTTCTTTTGGGTTTTTCTGATGACCACAATTGTGGCTTTATTGGTCTCATTTTTTGCGAAGCGTGAAAACAGCATTGGCAATTTGTTCTTACTTCTAATTTGGTCGTGCCTGGCAGTTTCGATGATACGCATGTTTATTCATCCCGAATATTTCAATTTGAGCGGGCTTTCGTTTTGCAAGGTTGCATGCGGGCGGTTTTTTGTCGATATCTTTTTTGCTGTTTCCGCTAGTGCATTAACGTTTTTTGTCTTGCAAAAATTCAGGGCAGAAGTTCATAAAAGCTAAATTTGTAATAGTTTGGTGGTTTATCCGGCGTGACGAGTTATTGAAAATGAAACAAATAATTAATGGGAATTCAACAAAGAACAGAATAGTTTTCATTTTTTTAGCAGAATACTGTCGACAGGTAAAGTTCTGTATCAGGGAGGATTTGTAGGCCTGTCAGTTTTAAAATCAAAAAGAGATAAATTATACCATATGAGTGCTAAATTCTTACTTCCTTTTGTCCTTGTTTTATTCTTGTTTAGCTGCAATAAAAAAAACCATACGGTAAAGGTGTTGCAGGTGCCTGGAAATGATCAGTATTGCGTTATTGATAAAGCGGGAACCACTGTTCTTCCGAGCGGTCGTTATGCTACGCCGGCAGGTGAAGTTATTCCAATTACAAACGATCCGTATGGGATGGCAGTTTCACCTGATGGAGAAAAAGCTGTTACTTTGCACAACGGTGTGATTACAGTTATCAATCTGAACCATCTTGGAGCACAACGAATTCCCAGTTATGACAATAAAATCCCTTCTCCTTTCTCAAAAGGTTCTTTTCTTGGAGTTGCATTTTCCCCGGATTCAAAACATGTTTACCTGAGTGGTGGAGACAAAGGCGATGTTGTAATTTACGATATCGAAAATTATAAAAAAGTAGGCGCCATTTCGTTAAATGGAAAGATAAAAGGAGAAGATTATCAGGACAGTTTTACTTCGGATTTGATGTTGAATCCAGACAGAAATGAGTTACTGGTGCTTGATCGCGGAAATTTCCGTTTAGTGCGAGTCGATTTAAATTCAAAAAAAATCACTGCATCTGTAAAAGTCGGACGTCAGCCTTTTGGTTTAGCAATCAGCCCCGACAAAAAGCAGGCTTTTGTAGCTAACGTAGGTGTTTATTCTTATCCTTTGGTAGAAGGTGCTACGCCTGAAAACTACGAGTATCTGCGAATCTCTCATCATCCTTATGGTGAAAATACACCCGAATCGCGCGAAGGCACCATAGTGGAAGGCAAGGTAATTCCGGGATTGGGGAGCCCTAATCACCCTGATGCCATGAGTGTGTTTACCATCGATCTGGAGAAAAATGAAGTGATCAATAAATTTAAAACCGGATACCTGATTGGAGAAACGGTGGAAGATGCGGAAGTTGTTGGAGGAGCAAGTCCCAATTCTATAGCTGTTGGAAAACAGTATGCATATGTTACTAATGCCAGTAACGACAACATTGCCATTATCGATCATACAACACAGGAATTGGTGGGACGTATCCCAATAAGAGTGGATGACCGAATTGATAAAGTGCGCGGACTTATTCCGTTTGGAATTACCATGACCAAAGATGAAAAAACGCTGTATGTGGCGCTTCTTGGCTTTAATGCAGTGGCAGTTATCGATATTCCAACTCAAACCACAAAAGGATTAATTCCATCAGGCTGGGGCCCAACCAGGGTGGAGCTTTCGGATGATGAAAAACAGCTTTACATTATCACATGTCGTGGATGGGGAGCAGGCCCTAATGGAGGTGTTGGTTTTGTTGCCCCAATTCAGGGAAGTTCGGTAAGCAGCATTCAGCTCGGAAGTTTTCAGAAAGTTAAAGTCCCAACAGATGATGAGCTGGCTAACTACACCAAACAGTCAATCAACAATACTTTTATTGAAACCATAGTGGAAGATGATGGTAAAAATCCGCTGCCACCACTTCCCGGAGTGCGTCAAAGTCAGATAAAGCACATTGTTTATATTACCAAGGAAAACAGAACCTACGATGAAATTTTTGGTCAGTTAAAAGAAGCCCGGGGCGATAGTACATTAGCCCGGTACGGAACAAACAATACTTACACTTTGCCCGACTCTATGCAGGCAAAATTTCCGAACTTGCGAATTTCTCCCAACCACATAAAAGCAGCAAAGCAATTCGCTTTTTCCGACAACTATTATTGCGATAGCGATGCGTCTGTGCATGGGCATCACTGGTTAGTAGGTGTAATTCCCAACGAGTGGGTGGAAGCCAATGCCGCAACCTCTAAAACAGCCATGCCGTTTTCAAAAGCAGAAGGGCGTCGTTTTCCGAAAACAATTGGAAGTGTTGATCCTGAAGATTATGCTGAAATCGGAGGTCTTTGGGAGGCGCTTGACCGGCAAGGAGTTACCTTTTATAATTTTGGGCAAGCCAACGAAAGCGGGCACGAACGCGAAGAGTGGTACGATGTAAATACCGGCGCTGCCCACGGTGTGATGATTCCCATGCAAAAAGCTTTGTTCTATCGTACCAGTCATGACTATCCAGGATATAATATGAATATTCCCGATCAGTACCGGATGGATCAGTTTGAAAAAGAATTTACCAGGCTTTGGATCGACAGCAACGATGAAATGCCGGCGCTGGTTACCGTGATGATCCCTAACGATCATGGAACAGGACCCGATCCTGAAGAAGGTTATCCGTATCGTCAGTCGTACATGGTGGACAATGATTTGGCAGTAGGACGTATTCTTCACTTTTTGTCGCGTACAAAATACTGGAAAGACATGTTGGTGATCATTACCGAAGATGATCCTCAGGGTGGTGTTGATCATGTAGATGCTCATCGTTCGGTTTTAATGATGGCTGGCCCATACGTGAAACGTGGCTATGTTTCGCATACGCATGCCAATTTTGGCGCTATTCTGAAAACGATTTATAATATTTTGAATGTACCGTATGTCAATCATTTTGATTTGACAGCTTCGTTGTTACAAGATTTTTTTACGGATGAACCAGATTATACTCCTTATACTTTGGAGCGGCACGACGAGCGGATTTATGATGCCGAACTTTCAATGAAAAAATACCACCGAACCATTGACTGGCGAAAAATTGAACAGGGACCAGATATGGACGATGTAGATGATGCACGAGAGGACTTTATGAAAAATAATGCAGAACAATAAATTTTAGAACTTTAAGGAATAATGAATTTTATAGAGACGTTGTTGTATGAAAAGGATATTTAAAATCGTTGGAATTCTACTGGCAGTCCTGCTTGTGGGATTGATCGTCTGGATGTTCTTTAATCTTCGAGACAGGCATTCGGGCTATTCTGCTGATCTGAAAGTTGAAAATTCGCCAGAAAAACAGTTGCAGGCAGGATTTGCCGCAGTGGCAATAACTCCGGAAGTTCCCGATCGTTGGGAAGATAAAAACGGCGATGCGAAATACAAGCCAAAAGATGGTGATACGTTTACTGATGGAAACGGTAACGGCGTTTTCGACCCGGTTTGGATTGCCGGTTTTAGCAACAGCAAACCCGCTAACGGAATTCATGATGATACCTGGGCACGTACAATGATTATTGATGACGAAACAACCCGGTTGGCAATGGTAATGATTGATGCAATTGGTTTTATGCACGACGATATAGTTGATGTTCGTGAAATGATTCCCGAGGAAGCCGGAATTACATATGCGATTGTTGCGTCAACACATACACACGAGTCGGCCGACCTGCTGGGAATGTGGGGGGAAACACCTTTCAAAAGTGGCATCAACAAAGACTACATGACGTTTGTAAAGAATCAGATTGTAAAATCAATCATAGAAGCTGCTGAAAACTTAAGGCCGGCCAGTCTCGAGATCTCGCAGGACCTTACCGGGGCAATTCCTTTGGTAAAAGATACGCGTAAACCTGAAGTTTTTGATTCGGGATTGAGAATGATAAAAGCAATCGATAAAGAAAATGGAAATACGCTGGGATCTGTTGTTGCCTGGGGGAACCACCCCGAAACTCTTTGGAGTAAAAACCTGCTTATTTCTTCTGACTTCCCACATTTTGTGCGCGAGGGTGTGGAAAAAGGTGTGTTTAATGGCGACAGCCTTGTGACGCCCGGAATTGGAGGTGTTTGTGTTTATATGAATGGTGCAATTGGTGGCCTGATGTGTACGCATCCGTCGCTGGCGGTAAAAGATCCTTTTACGGGAGAAAATATAAAGGAACCCTCTTTCGAAAAAGCAGCTGCCGAAGGAAAGCACCTATCTATGTTGGCATTGGATGCAATGAGCCAACCAGATACTGTAATCGACTCCGCAAATATTTCACTTATGGTACGAACCATTTTATTACCTATCAATAACAATCTATTTAAGCTGGCCACGGCACTTGGCGTGCTCGATAGAGGCACTACCGGATTGATGAAAATGCGTTCGGAGGTGTCAGTATTTAAAATCGGACCGTTGTCGTTTGTAACCATTCCCGGCGAGATTTATCCAGAAATTGTGAACGGTGGAGTAGAAGTACCGGAAGGGAACGATTTTGGTATCGATGCACAGGAAGTGCCGCCAATTCGTGATATGATGGAAGGCGAATTTAAGTTCATTCTTGGATTGGCAAACGACGAGATTGGCTACATTATTCCTAAAAGCCAGTGGGATGTTGAAGCCCCCTTTGCTTATGGAAGAGATAATTCTCCGTATGGTGAAGAAAACTCACTCGGAAAAGAAACTGCTCCACTGCTGCATAAAAATATTCAGGAAATGTTGACCGAGTTGAAAGAGATGTAACATTCAATCCATAAAACATGGCTAAAACGATATTTCGAAAGGCATTAAAAGGAATGCTGTTTGTGCTGGCACTTTTCGTTGTTCTGATGTTGTTGCCAAGAACAATTGGTTTGCTTTTCCCGGAGAAGGCACCGATAGGATATCATTTTGAAGTACTTGATTATTTAGCCATTGGTGTTGGTTTGGAAAGTTTGATTGACAGGGAGCCTGAAGTTTCGGCGAACATTGAGTCGTTTAAAGATATTGAATATAAAAATGCAAACGGAAAATCACTTCATCTGGATATTTACAGGCAAAAGGAATTAAATGAGAAAGCCCCTTTGTTGGTTTTTATCCATGGAGGAGGATGGCGCAGTGGAAAGCGGCAGGACTATCTGGTTTACCTGCTGGATTATGCCGAAAAAGGTTTTGTAACGGCAACTGTTTCCTATCGTTTAAAGAAGGACAGTATCTATCCCGCAGCAGTTGAAGATGTTCTGGATGCAGTGGATTTTCTCTACCAAAATGCAAATACATATGGTTACGACACAAGCCGGGTAGCTTTGGTTGGCGGCTCGGCAGGAGCACATTTGGCAATGCTTGCAGGCTACGGCTGGGAAAATCCTCAGCGACATAAAGTAAAAGCAGTAGTTGATATTTATGGACCAGTGGATTTGACCACTCCTTATGGGCAAACACAGTTTATGGTGACTGATTTTATCGGTCATTCCTATAGCGAAAAACCCGAATTATATTGGGAGGCTTCACCAGCCAGATATCTAAAAGAAGATTTGCCGCCAACTTTAATTTTGCAGGGAACGTCTGATAATTTATTGCCGCCAAGTCAGTCGGATACTTTGCATGTGCGGCTTAATCGTCTTGGTGTTTCCAATGTATATCATCGTTTGCCGCTGTGGCCGCATGCGATGGATATAGCGGTTCGTCCCAATGTTTACATGCAACAAAAAATGGATGCTTTTTTTGAAACGTATTTAAAATAAAATGCCCGAAGACTCATTCCCGGGCATTTTATTCTTTTTATACAATCTTTTATTTTGCTGAAGGGCTTTCGGCTATAAATTTTAATGCTTGCTGCTCGTAAATCTCGGCTGTCATTTCGCCCAGTGAAGTCCGGGAAATATAGTTGTAGCGTTCAAAACTATTAAAATCTTCTTTTGAAAGCATATAGCCAAAAGCATCGTTTGTAAGTCCAAATAGAAAGGGCTGATTGGTTTTTAAGTGTCGTTTCAGATAAAAACCAATATTTGGTAAAGCTTCTCCCGGAATGGTAAGTACCTGCGCCGAGCCGATATTTAGCAGGTTAACCTGTGTTTCGACCTTACTATAGTCATTTACTTTTTTATCCGACATTTTTGCCACCGGCGAATGTTCGAATACAAATTTCATCGCTTCATTTTCTACCGGGAGTTCAAATATTTTAGAAGCGCAAAATAGCAGTGGATCTTTCTGTGTCGGAGCTGAATTAATTATGCGAAGTGCTTCATCGGCCATTAAATTTCCGATTCGGATACATTCGTTCCAATCGTTGGCTTCTGCTCCATTTTCAAGACGAGTATCGGCGGTTACCATTCCTCCTTGTGCGCTGTTCATGAAAATGGCAATGCCGCCACCTTTTTCTTCAATTCTATCGTACATGGGGCCACACAGATCTGGGCTCATTAGCTTACTTTTTGTGCCTAATATTTCAGGGTGAGTAGCATAGTTTACCAAGGTTGCAATTGGCTTCCCTTTGTTTTCGCCACTGCTTGCTATCGCCTGTATAACACCCATCCGATGGTCGTATAAGCGGGGTGCATAATAGTTGTAGGCTATTTTCCCTTTTGCGTCGGCAACAGCAGTTTTTAATTCCGCAGGCTGTAAGCTTTCATATGCCTCGTTTACCGCATCAGCAATTTGGGTAACGCACCAGTTTAGGTAATCCAGATCAGCGCCGGTATTTCCGTTCTCGTCAGGAAAACCATAGGCATCGGGAGCACTGTGGGTATGAGTTACACCAATCAGTACATTCTCTGGTGCAATGTCTTTAATGAGTTTACGGGAACGGTCTCCCAAATAGGCAGGCCAACCAATGTTGTCAATACTAACTATTGCCACTTTTGTATCGGTTTTTTCCAAAACAAGTGCACGAACAGTTAGCTTTCCTTTAAAACCGCTTGGTAAAACGGGTGTGCCCATGCCTCCTGAAATTGGAATAAGATTTTTAGGAGTAATATCACGAATAGCGACGCCTGCCTTAAAAGTTTGCGCAGATACCTGCAATGCAACGCTCCAAATTAAAAAGATAATAATAATTCTTTTTAGCATCGTTTAATCCTTTTTATTCACCACGCTTCAGCAAAACTTTCTTGTCGTTCATCAGGAATGTGCGTGTACTTTGTGTATAATCATCTCCAAACGGAGCTTTGTATTTTAGATCAACATAAAATGCTTTGAATCCGGATTCGGGATAATCAAGAGTTGCTTTAACTTCTTTTTTACCTTTCTCACCAAGACTTTTTTCTACCCACGTTTCGTCGCGGATATCTCTGTCATCCGATTCTGCACTCCACAGAACTACACCTTTCAGCATTTTGGCATCTGTTTTAATTGTGAGTGTAACTTTACCGTTTGCTTCGTCAATTGTATAATCGCATTTCGGGTGTTTGCTTCCGTTTATGGCTTCGCCAAAAAATGCGCTTAAAGTTGTCAGGGCCTTGGTTTTATCGCCGAGGCCGTGTCCGGCATTTGGAACATAGCAAAGGTGGTTGTCTCCCGGAATACTGTCGATGTAGTTCTTCATTGCATCAACCGGCCAGTATTCATCGTTTGTACCGTTAAATATCATTTTAGGCATGGTAAGTGCTTTCCGGTACGAATACGGGTCAACCATTTTTACCAGCGCTGTTCCTTCTTCAGAACCTACCTGCTGAGCTACACCCAGTTTTACGTAATCTTCAATCTGAATGCTGTATTCACCCCACGCTGTTTTGTGGTACGGAATGTTTACATTCATGTTAAGCATATCGATAACCATTGGACCGATGGCTTTTACACGAGGATCGCTGGCACCTGTAAGCCATGTTGTCCACCCGCGTTTTGAAGCGCCCGAAACTACAAACTCATTAACTTTCGATTTCAGCTCTGCTTTTGCAAATTCCTGAACAGCATCCATTGCACGAACGGCACTTTTTACCATTGGAAACAGGAGTGGCCAAGAATAATCGTGATCACTTTGAAAGTTATGGAATGTGTACGAAATGATCTCATCCTCTGTTTTGCCATCAAAGATGGGTTGGTTTGGCGTTTGCCATAAGATTGCAGTTATTGCTTTATTGGTTATCGCAATCTGACTAAACATTACAATCTCGCTTTTATCCCATTTATGAATATTGGGTTCGCCATTTTTTACTCTTCCTCCGGTTACAAAAAGGAGAGCATCTTTGTATTTTAATTCATCCGGCACCATGATGGTAAGTTCGTGTTTCCATATCAAATCTCGCCACTTTTGCGAGGTGAAAATAACCCGGTAAAGTGTAACACCATTAGTCTTTAATTTGTCCCGTATTTCCCATTTAAACGAGGTGTCACCGTTGTTTAAATACGACTTGAGTGCATTTTTAGGAGTGATTGTTTCATTTGTTTCAGCAATAGCAAAATTTATTGTACAAATGAGAGTGAAGAGAAATAATACTGTCTTTTTCATCTTAAAAGCTTTATTTAATAAAACATGAATAAGCAGGCTACTCAAGAAACGAGAACGCCTGCTTATTGTTTACATCGATATTATATTAATAAGGTTGATTTGTTCCCTGTAATAACCAGAATTTAGACCATGCGCTGTTGTTCGTTTGGTCGCTGCCTTTGTATTGAGTAGCTTCTAACTTTGCGACAGCGGCTTCAGCATTTTCTGTATTTGTTGAAAGGTCTTCGTTAATATCGTAATAAAAACGAAGCGGTAATACTTCTCTTCTTGCTGATGGGCCTGTTTGCAAATTCGGCAAGCCTGTTCTGCGGTAGTCAAACCACGATTCGGCAGCAGACGTCCAGCTGGCAATCCATTTCTGTTCAATAACACTTTCCAGTCCGTTGTATGAAATACCATTAATGTATCCATCGTACTGATCGCTAAGCCCCCAGGCGTTAAACGACTCTTTTATACCGTTGTTGTAATACGTTTCCGGAGTTTCCGGAGCCCAGTTGTAAAGTGCAGCTTCGGCTAAAATGAAGTTTACTTCGGCAGCCGACAAAAGCCTCATTTGCAACAGCGAACCACTTGTTTCTTTGTACATTTCGTTTAGCTGCGAAACATGTGGGTTGTAAGCAGCCTGTTGGGTGTAATTGGGAGTTAAATTATAGGCTTGTGCAGAGAATGTTTGAACCGGAATCCCAACGTATTCCTGGTCGTAATCTACGTAAAGATCATCCTCTTCCCAGTTTGCTAAAAATGCTTCTTCCACATCTTTTGAAATTTCCCGTTTCCCGTCTACAACTCTGTCTACTTCTGTTCCGGGTACAAGAACCAGCGGAATCTCAACTTTTTCGGCCCAAACTCCTAAACGAGGGTCGTTTAAAGCCTGAAGCGATTCAACTAATGTAGCGCAGGGTTTTCTTCGCATATATTCGCCAAGCGGGTCGATATTGAAAACCACGTTGATTGGCCACGAAGTACCCGGCGATGTTCCGGAATAAGCAATATTGGCTTCGTCTGATGCAGACGTAATGATCGGGTACATTGTTGGATTCCCGGAGATTCTCGTGATCCCTTCCTGGGCAATCGATGGTTCTTTGGCTTGTAATCTCATATAATAGCGCAGTGCCAGCGAATTGGCAAATTTCCGCCATTTCTGAACGTCACCAGCATAAAGCACATCCTGAGTTGCATTGATATTGGTATATTCGTCGCCACTTTTCGATAAAAGCGTGTTGGCTTCATCCAGATAATCAAGAATTCCGTGGTAGATATCCTGTTGCGAATCAAAAACAGGTTTATAATAATCCGATCCTTGTTCTGCTTTTAAGGCTTCAGAAAACGGTGCGTCTCCCCAGAGATCGGCTATCAGTCCAAACGTATAGGCTTTCATAATTAGTCCTACACCCTGGTGAAATTCTAATTCCTCTTGAACAGCTTTGTTGTAAAACTCGTCTGCATTTCGTAAAATGTCGTAATAAGCTCCCCACGACTGTCCGGGATTATTCCAATCGTAGTCGTTGTGTCCGCTTGACCATCCGGTTTTTTGTGTGTGCTGCATCACTCCAGCAAGATCTCCAATACCAAGGCTAACTATATTTTGTCCCAGATTGATAACGATTGTTGGCATAAGTAGATTAAGATCGGTTACTTCCGGATCGGGATTGTTCGGATTTATGTTCAGATCATCTAAATTGTGACAGGCTCCAAATGCCAGCAACATTATTAATGAAACTGCGATAAATTTTATATTGAACTTTTTCATATTCTTAAATTTTAATTCCATTGATGGTAAATTTTCTTCGATTAAAGTGTAAAACCGATTTTAAATCCAATTGGAATTACCCAAGGATTAACATTATAACGCTCCAGCCCCTGTAAAAGTCTGCCATTATCCGGTTGGTAAGCTCGTTCGGGATCGATTCCGAATCCGGAGTCTTTTGTCCAGAAAACAATATTTCTACTGTAAACAGAAATATTAATATCTTCCATATTTAGTTTATTGGAAACACTTCTTGGAATTTTGTAGTTAAGCGAAATCTCTCTTAATTTGATGTAGTCGGCATCAAAAACGTTCGCCTCACCAATATCCCAAGGGTAACTTACCGAGTAAGGGAGGAAAACGGTTCCTTCATTACCAAGGTTTTCACGTTCCAAAATAAAATTACCTTCGTCATCGTAAGTTCCAATTACTCCGGGAACAAATGTTCCATCATATACTTTTGTTCCGCTCCATTGCTCAGGGAATCCTCCATATTCAGGAGTTGGCCCGCCAACTGGATACAGGCGATCTGCATATATCAATTGGTCGGCATTAGCCACTACCCAGTCGCGAAGTTCCTGGCTTGGCCCCGGATTATTTGGGTCGTACACGCCCGGATAAACCAGGTGCTCAAACCAGTGGTTTGTGGCCATATCTTCAGTTAAATAGCGGTAGGTTTGCGATACATATTGTCCTCCATGTCTCCAGTCGAATGTCATGTTCAACGAAAAGTTCTTCCAGGAAAGCGACGTTTGCAGTCCCATAATAAAATCTGGATTTACATTTCCGATTTTGGAATAACTTGAAGCTGCTTCCCATTCAGTATCGGTTGCTGCATCAGAAAGTAATGGATACCCATAATATGGTGAGTTCTTATCGGTTACCCGTTTAATCTTTCGCGAATACAAGTTACCTACAACACCATCGCTAATTTCTTGGTTGCCAAATTGGTCGGTTGCCACAAGTTGTCCTTTGGCATAACCAACGCTTCTAACACGTGCCTGATCCCAAAGAGTTACAAACGGAATTCCATCTGCCAGTTCTATTATTCGGGTCACATTTTTTGTGAAGTTCAATGTGAAGTCCCAGGTCCAGTCTGTGGTTTTGATTGGTGTTCCACCAAGCATCAATTCAACTCCTCTACTTTGTACTAAGCCTGCGTTAATAATTGTACCGTTAAATCCGGTTGAAGTTGGAAGGGAAACATCAAAAATCATGTCTTTGTTATCCAGCGTATAGTAGGTTCCGTCAAATCTCAATCTGTCTTTCCATAGTCTGACTTCAATTCCGTATTCCTGAGAAACCTGTATCTCAGGTTTTAGGTTTGGATTAAGCAGAGATCCTGGTTTATAAAGCCGGATTGCATCATCCCATTGCTCTGATGTTCCATAGGTTTGCAATAATCGGTAGGGAGAAGTATCGTTACCGGTTTGAGCTACACCACCACGAAGTTTGAATAGATCCACAGCACTACCCATTTGAACGAGTTCATTTAATAAGATACTTAACGACGCAGAAGGATAGAAATAGGAGCGGTTGGCTTTTGGCAGGGTACTAGACCAATCGTTACGGGCTGTTAAATCAAGAAAAATCGTTTCTTTCCAGCTAAGGTTTGCCATACCATACATACTGTTAACACCTAATTCATACCTTGATGAACTATAGTTTAAGTTTGCAGTAGGAATATTGCTGAGCGTAAAAAGATTAGGAACTGTTAACCCTGCCTTGTTTTTTGAAGAGTTACTAACGGATGAGCCTTTTGCATACCGGGTATTGCCTCCAACTGAAAAACTCCATGAAAATATATCTGATTTGTCGTTGTAGGTGAAAAGTCCATCGATATTACGTTCCAGACTGTTACTATTTGAGATACCATAAGCCCCGTTATTGGGTTCATCGGAATAGCCAAGTCCTATTTTTGATTCACGAACCTCGTCTGATTTGTTTAGGGTCATTCGTCCCATAAGGCTAAATTTGGGTGATATCTCTAATGTTGCCATCACGTTCCCGAACAACTGGTAACGGTTAAAACTATTATTTACATCGTAGGCCAGCATCCAGGGGTTTTCGCTGTCTTCAATCATCTTTTTAATTGTATTGCCCTGTCCTAAATCGTAGTCTCGCAAATCATTTATATTAATGTAGGGAGGGGTGAAATATGCCCATTGCAGCGGATTCGCACCCCGGTTACCCGCAGGACGGTTGTCTGCAAAACTGTTCACAAAATTGATGTCGGTGCTTATCGTTAATTTTTCTTTCATTTTTGAAGAAGCAGACAACGACAAGTTATTCTTTTTTAGATCGGAATTGGGAATAAGTCCCTCGTGGGTCATATTAGTATATCCCAATCGGTAATTTATTGAACTTGAGGTATTTGATACGGATACTCCGTTGGTGGTAGTATACGCATAGTCGTTTAAGAAGTTCTTTACGTTGTTTTTATATGAAACCAGTTCAGTCGGTATCTGCGCTCCATTGGCATCACGAGGAGAATTCCATTGTACAGCCCAGTAACCTTTGTCTAATTCCGGCCCAATACCGGTTTGGTCTAAAACCGGTGGCAGGTAACTGCCGCCAACATCTTCCGGTCGATAAGAGAAATATCCGGTAGCAAACTGTTTTTGAACATTTAGAAAACGGGAAGGGATATCAAAGGTTGTGTTTGACGTTACAGATATTCTCATGCCTTCTCCGCTTGCTTTTTTCGTGGTAATAATAATAACACCATTACCTGCCCTTGATCCGTACAGCGCCGTTGCACTCGGACCTTTTAGTACCGAAACGCTCTCAATGCTTTCCGGGTCAAGATCGGAAATCGAATTTCCATAATCCACCGGGTTGCCAGCTCCAAATCCTCCAATGTTGTTAAGACCACTTTGCATCGGAACACCATCTACAACATACAGGGGTTGGTTGTCGTTACTTAACGATTTTGCCCCGCGAATAATTATACTGGTAGTGGAGCCGGGACCTCCGGTTTGATTAACGGTTACACCTGCTATTTTCCCTGACATTGAGTTCAAAAAACTTTCTTGTGCAACACGTGTAAATTCGGGACCTTCGACTTTACTTACCGAATAGCCCAGTGATTTTTCTTCACGTTTAATCCCTAACGCTGTTATAACAACTTCATCAATGGCTTCAACGTTTTCTTCCATTACAATGTTAAGTGTACTTTTTCCGGCAATGGGAACTTCCTGTACTTTGAAGCCAATAAACGAAAATACCAATACTGCATCATTGCTAACATTAATTGCAAAGTTACCATCAGAATCAGTAGCAGTACCTTCATTGGAGCCCTTTATCGTAATGCTTACACCTGGAAGGGGAGTCTGGTCGGTTGAGGCTACTACCGTTCCTTTTACATTGACAATATCCTGTGCTGATGAATTCAACGAGAACAGGTTGAGGAGTAAGCTCATTGATATAAAGACAGTATAAAACCATCCCATTTTATTTTTATGTATTGTATTACTTTTCATTTTGAATAATTTTTACGGGTTTTAGTTAATAGCATCAAAACTAAGCACTAATGCGTGGGTGTTTATGCCAATAATTTGCTCAGGATCTGATCCTGCAGCCATAAACATTACTAGTTGCATGCGGCTATTCGAAATGCTTTTAAGGATTACTTTTCGTTGGAAATCCCTGAATCCTATAAACTCTGTGCCCGAAAAATCCAGTGTCATTACATTATTGAATGTTATGGAATACGTTGGTGGGCCATAAACAGAAGATACCGTAAAATTTTCGTTCTTATTAAAAGTGAAGGTTGCATTATCCTCGGGTGTATATTTTGCAATGCTTAATCCATAAGATTGCCCGTTGGTATTTACCAGGCCGGCTCCACCGTTGTTTACTAATTCATATACAATTCCTCCAAAAGAAGCACCGTCATCTTTTACATCGTGACTGTAACTTCCATCATAGTGAAATGTAAATTCATCCTTATAAATGTCTCCCATTCCAAACTCCGTATTAAATATCCCATCAGGGAGAGGCTTTGGTGTTCCATCTACTGTAGTTAAATCGGCATCGGCATTAGCAAGATAATCTCCGGCAGCAACATGACTCGAAGTAAGTTTCCATGTTTTCCCATTGTATCCCTTGGCCGTATTATCACCGGTAAGCAGCGAGAAAGGTGTAAGCGCAATAGCTAATTTAACTTCTTTGTTTACAGTGTTTCCGTCTGCATCTTTTGCTGTTAAGGAAGCAATATAGTAACCTCCTTCAGGATATACATAAACCGGATTCTGTTCGCTGCTTGTTTGTCCGTTCCCAAAATCCCACTGCCAGCTTACTGCATTATGGGTTAGTGCAGTAAAAGCTACCTGTTTTCCATCAATACTATGAAATATTGCCGCAGTAAGCGGAAAAACCGGATTTTCATTTTCATCTGTACAGGATTGGAATAAGTTGCTTAATCCAACCATACAAATAAGAATTAAGAATCGAATTGATTTTTTCATTTGTAAATAAATTTGGTAAAAGAATAAATAGATGTATTAATGCATAAATAATTATTGTAAATAACGTTTTACTGGGTTTTATAGCTGAATGTTACATAAGAACTTGTTCAACGGAAATACCTATAATACTTAAGAATTAACCTCATTGTTTCAGAAAAAAGATACCTTATTTAATCTTCCCGTTTATTTAAGACAACTCTCTCTCTTTCAAAGTTAAGGAGGCGTAACATGAAAAACTAATTAGAATTTGTTAAAAACATATGGAATATAAACCCGGAACAAAGAATTAACGGTAAATAAATATTTGAAATATGTTAAAATAACATTAGAGTAGTTGATTCGTATTTGTAATCTTTAATGGAATAAAAATGGATAGAATCTGTGGGGCGAAGGGCCGGTTTATTGTTCAAAAGAATCCGATTTTATAAACGATTGAAACAAAATACAGATAATTTCATAATTATTTTAGATGTACATAATGTTTGCCGTTTTTGTAGCAAATGATGTTTAGCAAAAGGGAGAGCAAGCGACTGGAATCCTACCTGTTTTTATGAAATAACTGAAAATAGTAGAAATAAAAATAGTGTGAGAAATCGAAAATTGCAGGGTTTTTAATCATCAAAATGAAAATAGAAACTCACAGAAAAAGAAATTATATAATATTAAAAATAAAAAAAAATGAAAAATTATTATGCTCTGTTACTTTGTGTACTAATGTTTGTCGGTACCGGTTTTTTGCAGGCGGCAACCAAAACAACTGATTTTAGAAAACCAAAACACAAAACTTATGTGGTTGCCCATAGAGGAGCTCATAAAAGTATTCCGGAAAATTCGATAGCAGCCTATCAGAAGGCCATTGACTTGGGATGCGACTTTGTTGAGATTGATGTGAGAACCACTAAAGACGGGCATTTTGTGAGTGTGCATAACGCGAATGTTGAAAAATATGTTAACGGGGTTAGTGCAAAGGTAAAAGACTTGACGCTTGCAGAATTAAAATCGTTGGATATTGGAGAGAAAATCGGCGCAGAGTGGAAAGGAACACAAATTCCGACTTTTGAAGAGATATTGCAGTTGTGTCAAGGAAAGATTGGTATTTATCTGGATTTGAAAGACGCACCTGTAGATGAATTGATGCTTCTCATAAAGAAATATAACATGGAAAGCGATGTTATATGGTATGTACCCGCTTCGTATTTTCTTAAAATGAATAATGTTGAAACATTGTTTGGAAGCTCTTTTATTATGCCCGATCCGGGTGAGGAAGCAAATTTGGAGCTCGTTTTGCAGAAACTACATCCTAAATTAGTTGCTACAGACATGAGCGTACTAAGTAAAAGCTTTATAGAAAAATGCCACGATAAGAATGTAAAAGTTTTTGTCGACGAGAAACATGGAACTCCTGAAGAATGGAAGGAACTCCTGGGGTGGGGAACTGACGGTATTCAAACAGACAATCCTGAAAAGATGACCGAATTTTTAAAAGAATATTGGTAAACAACCTGTTCTATAATAGGTCATTCTAAGCGCATTCGCACAATTTATTTGCTTACATTTATTTTTAACTGGCGATAATTTATAGAATATTATCTTCTTTTTGTGTTATATTGACTTGTTTACATAGAATAATGCTCTCTATCTTGATGGCTACAACAATTTGTTCGAACTCCTGTAGACCCAGTATGAGCGCTTTCTTTCTCTTTTCTAGCGTTTTGATTGTTCGTTTGACAATTGCGTGATTTTTGGTTCTGAAATTTCGGAAGGTTAAAATTCTATAAGTATTTCCCAATATAAACGAAGTAATATGTACAATGCTACTGTAATTTTATTGTCAAACTGAAATAGCTAAATAATTCGAAGCAATCCAATTTGTATAAGACTAAATCATATTTTATCAAAATGAAATCAACAAGACGAGATTTTTTACAGAAAAGTGCAGTTGCAGGGGCCGCGACCATTGTGGCACCTACGGTGATTGCTTCCGATGTGTTTGGTGCTAACGATCGTATAAATGCCGCCGTTCTGGGGGTAAATGGAAGAGGTGGAAGTCATATTTCTGCTTTTATGAATCAAAAGAATGTGCAGGTTACCACTTTATGTGATCCTGATTTGAATGTGGCTCGCGAGAAAGCAAAGGAGTTCAAGGATGAATATGACAAAGAAGTAAAAATTGAACAGGATTTAAGAAATGTATACGACGACAAAGACATTGATGTGGTAAGTGTTGCCACACCAAACCATTGGCATGCGCTTGCTGTAATATGGGCTTGTCAGGCCGGGAAAGATGTTTACGTAGAAAAACCCGGATCTCATAATATTTGGGAAGGACGAAAGATGGTTGAAGCCGCACAGAAATACAATCGTATTGTTCAGCATGGTGTTCAGTTAAGAAGCTCTCCTGCTATTCAGGAAGCTGTGCAACTTTTGCGCGACGGATACATTGGACGGGTTTATATGGCCAGAGGTCTCGTATTCCGTTGGCGAGGCGATATAGGCGATAAGGGGTTTTCTCCCGTTCCCGATGGTTTGGATTACGATCTTTGGACAGGACCGGCGCTTATGCGTCCGTTTACCGAAAACCTTGTACATTACAACTGGCATTGGCATTGGGATTATGGAAATGGCGATGTAGGCAACCAGGGAATTCACGAAACAGATATGTGTATGTGGGGACTTGATGTTGGCTTGCCCACAAAAATCACATCGATGGGCGGTAAGTTTCTTTGGAACGACTCAAAAGAAGTTCCCGAAGTGTTGACTTCTGTTTATCATTATCCGGAGGAAGATAAAATAATACAGTTTGAAGTGCGCCCTTGGTGTACAAATACTGAAGAAGGTGTAACTGTCGGAAATATCTTTTATGGTGAAAAAGGAATATTGGTTGTTGATGGTTACAGCGAATATAAAACGTATTTAGGTAGAGATCGCGAACCCGGAATGTCTGGAAGTGATGGTGAAGCTCAGTCCAGCGGAATGGCACGTGGTGCCGGTGGTACCGACGGACATTTTGCCAATTTTATTGAAGCAGTTCGCTCTAGAGATAGCTCTATTCTGAATGGCCCGGTTGAAACGGCTCATTTGTCGTCGGCGTTGGCTCATCTCGGAAATATTGCATACCGAACAGGTAAGGTGCTTACTTTTAATCCTGAATCGGAACGATTTGTAAACGACCCGGAAGCGGATGCAATGCTATCGCGCAACTATCGTGCACCATATGTAGTTCCTAAGAATGTATGATAACAAAAGTAAAGGGGCGAAATTTTCCGTCCCCTTACTCACAACTATGATTAGTTTTAATAAAAAAATATTCAAAAATAAACTCATGAATGCTCGTGCAATTTCGTTTCTGACTGTTATACTATTTAATATCATGGCTATATGCGCATGTCAGGAAAAGAAAGAAAAAGTTGAAATAGATGTCGACGAAGCCAATAAAAAGGCAGAAGTTTTGATCGACGGACAACTTTTTACTTCATACATCTACCCCGAAAATATCATGAAGCCTACACTTTGGCCGGTAATTAGTCCGGCCGGAAATATGGTAACCCGTAGTTTTCCGTTAGTTGAAAAAGAAGGCGATAGGGCAGATCACCCACATCATGTTGGCGTGTGGTTAAATTACGGCGATGTAAATGGTTTCGATTTCTGGAATAACTCTGAAGCTATTCCAGAAGAACGAAGAGGTGGTTACGGGACAATTTATCATGAGTCTTTTGTGAAAGCAGAAAGTGGAGCAGGGAAAGGTATTCTTGAAACCACCGCAAAATGGAAAGCTCCAAATGGTGACGTTCTTTTGAATGAAGAATCGCATTTTGAATTTTTAGCTGTTTCACCAGAACTGAGAATAATCGACCGTACAACTACGTTAACTGCTGTTGCCGACGAAGTAAAATTTACGGATAATAAGGAGGGTATGTTTGCGATTCGAGTAGCTCGTGAGCTGGAGTTGCCTTCTGATAAACCTACCGAACTCGTCGATTCGCATGGAGTAGTTACAAAAGTGGCACAGATGAATAATAAAAATATTACAGGAGATTATCGCAGTGCTGATGGTGTTGAGGGCGGAGACGTATGGGGAACGCGCTGCCGTTGGATGAAGTTATCTGGAAAGATAGAAGGTGAAGATATTTCGTTGGTAATTATTGATAACCCCAAAAATGTTGGCTATCCTACTTATTGGCATGCGCGTGGGTACGGATTATTTGCTGCAAATACGTTGGGGCAAAAAATATTCTCGAACGGAAAACAAGAATTGAATTTTAGTTTGAAAAAAGGAGAAAGCACTACGTTTAAGTATAGACTAGTAGTTGCTTCAGAAAATATAACTGACGACAAAATCAACCAGTTGGCTGATGATTTTGGTAAAAAATAAGTAAAAAACTTTACCTGACTTTTTGAAAATAAACGTGAAAAATATTTGGATCAATATCGTATTGGTTGGCATGGTGTTTGGCACAGCGTGGGCTGTTCGTGGCCAGTTTGGACACGAGCAGGGAGCTGCCTGGGCAGGCGCAATAGGTTCATTCGGACTGGTGCTTATTGCCAATCGCGAGGATTGGTTAAAAAAGGTTTATTTAATTGGTTTTACATCAGCTCTTGGTTGGGGGATTGGCGGAATTATTAGCTCCGGCAGAGTAGTTGGTTACGGCCGAAGCGATGATTTACCCAATGCTTTCTACGGTTTACTAATGTTGTTTGTAATTGGCGGACTTTTTGGCCTTTTAGGCGGAGGTCTTACCGGACTGTCGCTCGAATCAACTAAAGATAAAAAAGTAAAGTGGGCATCACTGATCACTGAAATGGTGGCAGGTGCACTTATCGTTTACGGTTTCCTTATAATGCAACATGGAATTAAAATGACCCCGCCGCGCTCCGAAGCATGGGCCTTCTGTCTGGGGTCAGGTATAGCTATGTTATGGCATATGGCAAGAAACGGATGGACGTCGTCTGTTCGGGTAGTAATATTCGCTTCTTTTGGGGCTGCTTTTGGTTTTGCGTTTGGGAACTTTTTGCAGATACTTGGCAACGTATTAAACATTCCGTTTAATATGTGGAATGTAATGGAATACAACATCGGTTTTTGGGGAGGAACCGCAATGGCTTACGGAATATTTACTTCCAAGTGGCCAGAAAACACTTCCGACGAAAGATACAATTGGGAGAAAATAGCAGCATTTTTATTTGTACTGGTTTTTATTCCTATGATTGTTTTTAAGGAGTCGTTACTGGTTGCCAATTTAGCAGACCGTTTCAAAAACAGTCCGATTACCGATAGCGGTATATTTTTTAGTAGTGTTGTAGCACTTATTTTGATTCTTGCTACAATTGTTGTTAACGCTCTTTTGGGATATAAGAAAAGCTTTCATTCAGGCAGAAACGAAGTTATGGTTGGTTTTATTTTACAGTTTCTTTTTGCTGTACATAGCGTTAAGTTTTATAGCTACCGGGATTTTTGCCGGAGAAGTACATTCAAATCATGTTTTATATGTACTGAACTGGTTGATTGTATTGTTGATTGTAAGACGTAATGCAGTTTGTGATTTTAATTTAACAGAAACAAAATTTACGAATATAATACGTACATGGCCGAAATTTTTAACGGCCATAATTCTACTCATTTTTATACTGGCTTTTGTGGCCATAAACATACATGGAGAAATGAGCGGAGCGCATGATCGCTTTGCTCGTTGAATTCCGGGGATCGCATTCCCGATGGCTTTGCCTTGGCGTAAGCGAACAAAACAATAAAGAAGTCCTTAACGGAACCGGATTCCTCGTCAGCACTGCTGCGAGGAGCTTCAATTAAAAGTCAGGATTTAGTCCCTTTTGATTTATTGGTTAATTAATATCTTATTAATTAAATCTTAACATTGTTTTGCTTTATGAATAAATATGTACCATTTTAAGGTTAATATTTAATGTATAATGAATAAGATTCTTGAGGCAATGCATTGTCTAATTTAGAACCTTTACAAAAAGTTATAATCTATAAATCTTGTGAAAAAATTCTAAAACCTTAAGTATGAGAAAAAGATTTTTACAGTTGCTTTTAACTGGACTTTTTGCTGTGATTTGTATAAATTCGTTTGCACAGATCAATGTAAATGGTACAGTAACAAGTGATGATGGCGAACTCCTGCCCGGAGTTTCCATTCTGGTAAAAGGAACAGCAAATGGTGTTGTTACCGATTTTGAAGGAAATTATACATTTAATGGAGTGCCTACTGATGCCGTTCTTGTGTTTTCTTTTGTTGGAATGCAAACACAGGAAGTTGTGGTTGATGGCAAGTTTAAAATTGATGTAGTGCTGACAACCTCTTCTATTGGAATGGATGAAGTTGTTGTAACAGCTCTTGGTATTTCAAGAGAGAAAAAATCGCTTGGTTATTCCGTAGCTGAAGTTGACGGTGAAAGCCTGCAGAAAGTTGCCCAGGAGAATGTACTGAATGCCTTGTCGGGTAAAGTATCGGGGGTTACAGTAAATTCTACTGGTGGTCCCGGTTCATCAGTAAGTATGGTAATTCGAGGTGCTTCGTCGTTAACCAGTGATAATCAGCCGCTTTTTGTGGTAGATGGTATCCCGATGAACAATACCTTAAATAATGTGACGGCTATTGGTCGTGATAACAAGCCTGATTATGGTAATGCAATCTCGGATATTAACTCGGATGATATTGCAAGTATGACTGTGTTAAAAGGGCCTAGTGCTGCGGCACTTTATGGCTCACGCGCAGGTAATGGAGTGGTTCTTATTACCACAAAATCAGGTAAAAAGAGTAAAGGGTTAGGAGTAACGATTACGTCCAATACGGTAATCGATAATCCTTACAAATATTTGGATATGCATAATTTGTTTGCCAACGGACAGCGCCCGTTTACGCAAACTGACCGCCCCAATAACGGTTTGGACTACTACAGTGTTCCTGTTGGCGATTCTTACTGGGTTGGTCCGGAGTTGGATAAGGGCATGATGGCCTATCAATGGCCTTATTTTAACGAGAGTGGTGCGCTTACTGCCACACCGCTTGTATCACATCCTGATAACTATAAAGAGTTTTTCGAAACCGGTTTTACTACAACGAATACTGTTTCCGTAAATAATTCGAGCGAAAAAGTTGATTACCGGATTTCTTATAGTAATATGCAAAATCAGGGAATCATTCCAAACAGCGATTTACATAAAAATTCTATTGGGTTAAATTCAACTTTGCGGTTAACCGATAAGCTATCTATAAGCACAAACGTAAATTTTGTTTCCAATGGTGCCGATAATCGCCCATCAACCGGTAACCGCGGAACAAACCCGCTTCAGGCATTGTATGATATTAACTCAAGTATTGATGTCGATGATCTGAAAAACTATTGGGAACCAGGTAAAGAAGGAATTCAGCAAAATGCGCCTTATAATCTTGAAGTAAACCCTGACGGAACTTACGGAAAAGGAGATGATATAAATAACCCGTATTTTATTGCCAACGAGGTAAACAACAGCTTCCGCAGAGACCGTGTTTTTGGGAATGCCCGTATTGACTACGAGTTTAATAAACAATTATCGTTGATGTTACGCTATACGCACGATCAGTTTAACGAGAAGCGTGAAACCAAAATTGCTCCAAGTTATACCCGTGATGCAAATGGTGTTTATGGTTTAGAAGAACTTTACCGGATTGAGCAGAATGCAGATTTTTTATTGGCTTATAAAAAGACTTTTGACGATTGGAGTTTTAACGCTTCAGTAGGTGGCAATTATATGTATCAATACGCAGAAAACAGCCTGGCTGCCACAAAAGACAGAGGTTCGGGGTTAATAGTACCGGGCGTTTACAATTTGGGCAATATTGCTCCGGATAACTTAAGGTATTCCTCAGGAATGAGAGAAAAAGCCATTTACAGTATTTATGGTTTGGCTTCTTTAGGATACAAAGATGCTGTTTATCTTGATTTAACAGCTCGTAATGATTGGTCGAGTACTTTGCCCGAACAAAACAGGTCATACTTTTACCCATCGGCTTCGTTAAGTATATTACTAAATAATACATTTGATTTAGGTGAAAATATATCGCTTGCAAAAATTCGTGGTGGTTGGGCACAGGTTGGTAACGACACCGACCCCTATAAACTGATGCCAAGTATGGTAAATTCAGGTTTATGGGGAAATCAAATTGAGTTATCTACATCAGGAACACTATTGCTTCCTAATTTAAAACCTGAGATTCAAACTTCATGGGAGCTTGGTGCCGATCTTGCTTTGTTTGATAATCGCATTCATTTTGAAGGAACTTATTACGAAGCTGAAAATAAGAACCAGATTCTAAACATTGGACTTCCTTCGTCTTCTGGATATACCGGCAAACAAATTAATGCTGGTTTGATTTCAAGTAGAGGTATTGAATTTTCTGTTGGCGGAACACCTGTTAAAACAAACGACTGGAATTGGGATGTAAACTTTGTTTTCTCGAAAAACCGAACAAAAGTTAAAGAACTTGCTGAAGGTTTTGATTACATCGTACTTTGGTCGGATGCAAAAGGTGGAGCTGTTACCCGGGTTGGTGATGAGATTGGCCAGATTGTAGATGATATTATGGTGCGTGTAGAAGATCCAAATTCAGAATATTATGGATGGCCTATTCTCGACGATGAAGGTTGGGATGATTCTGATAACTGGGAGAACTATATGGAGCCAGGTGATAATAAGGCGGTTATTGGAAATTTTAATCCCGATTTTATTGTGGGAATGCAAACCGCTCTTTCATATAAAAGGTGGACACTTAGTGCCAGTTTAGACTGGAGGGTTGGCGGACAGTTTGTTTCTCAGACTTTACGCTACGGTGAATCAGATTTGCATTCACAACGTTGGATTGACCGGACATTGAAGTTAAACGACATGTCGGGAGCAGAAATGGCTCAGTATCTGCGCGATCATGCAGATCAATATTTATCGCCCGACGGTGAATTCTTTGTAGTAGTAGGAGGACCAACAGCCGAATATGGAGGTTTATCACATACCGAAGATGGTATTACATTAAACGACGGTGTTTTTATGCCGGGTGTAGAAGGCCATTATGATGATAACGGAAACTTTGTGATGGTAAAAGAGCATCTTGGAGAGAACGGAACTCCAACAATCCGTTATCAGGATTTTTATGGATGGGGCTACACTCGAAATGCCATGTTTGATGCCGATTTTATTAAACTACGAGAGATTTCTGTTACCTACCAGTTACCACCTTTTAAATCAATTGGAATTAATAACGCTTCTGTTTCGTTGTACAGCCGAAACATTATACTGTGGACAAAAGCAGGTATTGGTATCGATCCTGAAACTGCTTTCCAGGCCGAATCAAGTAATCAGGGTAGTGGAATACAATTTAAGCAGGGTATCGAAAGGTATAACGTAAGCCCCTGGACAATTCCTGTTGGTATCAAATTAAATGTAAGTTTCTAAAACAGTAAATCGCAAATCATGAAATTAATAAAAGTAACATACAGATTATTTCTTGTCTTGTTGGTTGTAACTTTCGCGTCGTGTAGCGATCATCTGACAGACCTGAATGTAAATCCTAACGGAGTTGATCCGGCAATAGTGAATCCCAATCTGATGGTACCTACCATTATAACAAGCACTGCTCAGTATTACCTGGAGGAAGGCTATCGAGGCGGATCTGCAGGAGTAATGCAATATATACAACAAAGTGGATGGAGTGGAGAAACAAATAAGTTTGACTGGGATAGTGATCGGGATTGGGGCACTCAATATGATATGCTGCGAACTGCAAAACACCTTTATGACCGTTCGCTTGAAGAGGGGATGGAGTTTCAGCAAGGAGTTGCCATTGTAATTCGCGCTTTCAACTTCGCTTATATTACCGATTCATGGGGTGATGCCCCTTATACAAATGCACTACGTGCTGATGAAGGAGAACAGGAAGATTTATTTCCTGCCTTTGATGCACAGGAAACTATCTACAAAGGAATTATTGAAGAATTAAAGGCCGCAAATATTTTGTTATCAAAATCAGCGGCTGATTATCAAGGCATTAATACCGATGCTGATGTTTTGTACGAAGGAGATCCTGCGATGTGGCGCAAATTTGCCAATTCGTTGATGCTGAGATATTATATGAGGGTGTCAGAGAAACTTCCGGATTATGCAAAAGCAGGAATCGAAGAGATAGTTTCTAATGCCGGGGACTATCCGATTTTTACCTCTATCGACGATGATGCTACAATGCCGTTTATTGGCTCGTCAAACGACGATTCGTGGCCTGCAAATACTACTTATGATGCATCAGAAAGTGCTTTTGACAGAATTCAGCTTTGCGCTGGTTTCAGAGATGTTTTGACCGACTTTGAAGATCCAAGGCTTTCTGTTTGGTTTAACCCTGTGGTTGTACCCATAAAGGTTTCTTCTTCCGTTGCTGAAGATGAAGTTATTGACGGGGTACGTTATCTGAATCCTGACTATATGGATGAGAACGACTATGTTGTTTATAATAAATCAACTTGGGTAGATGATGTTGAAGCAGGAAAAACGTTGGTTGATACAATGATGTATGCAGGCTTGCCAATTGCGTCAACTACCGGAGATGGTTCCGGCTGGAATCTCAATCCAAACAAAATTCAAGGGGGGCCCAATGTGCACAATTCGGCATTGGCTGATATGTATAAAGATGAAACCGGAGATTTGCTTGAAGCTCGTTTGATTTCTTATGCTGAAGTTTGTTTTATTCTTGCTGAAGCCGCACAAAAAGGTTGGTCTGTTGGTTCTGCTCAGGACTGGTACGAGAAAGGAATTAAGGCGTCTTTTAACACCTGGGAAATCGGTGACGATTATTCAGCCTATATCAATAATCCGAAGGTAGTTTTTGATGGTTCTTTGGAGCAAATCATTACTCAGAAATGGATTGCAAACTGGACAGTTGCACACGAATCATGGTGCGACTGGAGAAGAACCGGTTACCCAGCGCTTTCAATTGGAACAAAGGGTGTGCGCAATGCTATGCCAATTCGTTATCAGTATGGAAGTTCCGAAATTGCCAGAAATGGAGATAACTATGATGACGCTGTTGATGGTCTTGAGGAGACTGCTTTTACTGCAACCGATGGCAAAGATAGTGCCTGGTCAAAGATTTGGCTACTGAAGGGAACAAGTAAACCCTACTAGTTAGAAGTCTTTTTTTAGAATAAGTTTTAGTTAGATTTGGAAGGAAATAGGCAGATTGATCTGTCTATTTCCATTTTTTTACTGAGAAATATTAAAAAAATGAGAAAACTTTTTGCCGGAAACATATTCGTGATCTTAATTCTTTTGTGCGGAAGTTGTTTTGCTCAGGAAGGTAAGGTGCCAGAGCATATTATTCTAAATCTTACAGAAAAGCCTTCCGAAAGTGTTGCTGTATCCTGGCGTACAAAATCACCAGCAAAGCAATTTATACAATGGGTAGACGATACTGAATCGCCTGTTGCCCCAGTTGAAAATCAAACACTGGAAGCAAAAGCCAATACTGTAACTTATTACGATGGCGATTTACCTCCGCTTACGGTAACCAATTATTCAGCTATCATACCTGGCCTGAAACCTAAAACGCAGTATTTGTACCGCGTTGGTTCCGAAAACGCGTGGAGCGAATGGTTTCAGTTTAAAACTGCCGGTTTGCAGAACGAAGCTTTTTCGTTTATTTATTTTGGAGATGCTCAGAACAACATTAAATCTCAGTGGTCGAGAGTAATCAGAAAAGCTTACGCAACAGCACCTAATGCCGGATTTATCTATCATGCCGGCGATTTAATCAATCATACCAACAGCGAAAAAGAGTGGCAGGAGTGGTTTCATGCCGGCGATTTTATTCATGCGACTATCCCGAGTATGATGACTCCGGGAAACCATGAATACGACAGCACCGCTCTTGATAACCATTGGAGACCGCAATTTACGTTGCCGGAGAACGGCCCTGATTTCGACCTGCTCTCCGAAACTGTTTATTATGTCGATTATCAGGATTTGCGGATTATTTCTATCGATGCTGATATTATGACTGAATCGATGGAAGCTGCCATAAAAACTAAAGAATGGTTGGAGAAAGTGCTGGCTGATAATAAGCAAAAGTGGACGATACTAACATTGCATTTTCCGTTTTACTCAACAGCAAATAACAGAGATAATCCCGAGCTTCGTGAACACTTTCAACCCATTATCGAAAAATATAAGGTTGATATGGTTTTAACAGGGCATGACCATGCCTACGGACGGGGAATGGAAAATATTTCGTCGATGACTGAAAAAGGAACAATGTCGGGGCCCATGTATGTTGTTTCAGTTAGTGGTCCCAAAATGTATGGTCTCTCAGACAAAGACTGGATGCGCAGAAAAGCCGGAAATACACAACTCTTCCAGGTTCTGTCTATTGATGGCGACGACTTGAATTTTAAAGCCCACACCGCAACAGGGCAGCTTTATGATGAGTTCGATCTGATCAAGCAAAATGGAAAGAAGAATAAACTGGTAGATAAAGCGCCGGACGTTCCGGAAAGATTGTACAGCCGCTAGTTGTTTTTAATTTGAAGTTGATTTAAGTTCGTATAAAGGATAAACGCATGTTGCAAAAAGGAAGTTTGGTTTTTCTGTTTTTGCTATTTTCCATGGTTTTTAATGGGATCGGGCAAACCGACATTCAGGGAATTGTGTTTCTGGACAACAATAAAAATGGCGTGCAGGATGCAAATGAACCCGGAATTGAAAATGTATTGGTATCGAATGGTCGTGATGTGGTTAAAACCAGTAAAACAGGTAATTGGAAATTAGACGCCGATCCTAAAGCGGAACAAGTTTTTGTAATAAAACCTTCGGGATATCAGGTTCCGGTGAGTAATTATCAGACGCCGCTTTATTATTCCGGAATATCAAATCAGAACATAGAATTTCCTTTATACAAACAAGAGGAAAACAACAGTTTTTCGGTGGTATATTTTGGCGATACACAGGCTCGTGGTACAAAAGAAATGGATTATATCTTTCATGATGCTGTGGAAGAATTGATTGGAACCGGCGCTGCATTTGGTGTTTCGCTGGGCGATATTGTTGCCGATGATCCTGAAATGATGGATGATGTGGCAAGCGGCATTGCCCAAATCGGAATTCCCTGGTACAACATTTTTGGTAACCACGATAACGACCGTAATGCAGATGTAAACTCTGAAAGAGACAATACATTTGAGGAATTCTTTGGCCCTTCAACCTATGCCTATGAATACGGACAAGTGGCTTTTATTGCGCTAAACAACATCTATTTTCAAGAGAACGAAAAATATAAACCACATTTTACCGAACGCCAGTTGAAGTTTGTGGCAAACTACCTTAGCCATATTTCCGAAGATAAATTGATTGTATTAATGATGCATGCACCCATTGTTGCTTGTGATAATCGGGAAGACTTATACCGAATTATCGAAGGTAGGAAACACACATTTTCCATTTCGGGGCATGTACACGAACAACTCAATTTATTTGTTAATGCCGAAAATGGTTGGAATGGTAGTGACGCTCATCATCATTTAATTAACGCAACTGTTTGTGGAAGTTGGTGGTGCGGAATTAAGGATGAAATTGGAATTCCGCATGCAACAATGAACGACGGCGCTCCAAATGGCTATTCAATCATCACTTTTAATGGCAATGAATACGAAGTTGTATTTAAAGCTTCTCGGCGGCCGGCGGATTACCAAATGAATATTTATTTTCCCGACGAGTTGCAAATAACAGAACTGGATACAACAAAAGTTTTGGTAAATGTTTTTGCGGGTTCTGAAAAATCAGTTGTAGAAATGAAATTGGATGGCGACAATAATTGGATAACGCTGGCTAAGAAAGATCAGATTGATCCGCAGAGTTTGAAAGTCCACCAATTAAATTCAGTTTTATCCAAAGAAATTGATGGAGAAGCGCTGGAAGATATGATCGGTTATAAAATGGATTACCCAAGTGTTTCCACGCATATGTGGGAAGGAAAAATCACTGAAAACTTGCAGCCGGGAACACATAAAATAACTGTAAGAACAACTGATATGTATGGGCAGAGCTGGATCGCTCACCGTATTTTTCGACTAACTCAATAAACTAAAATGGCGCTGGTACAAAAATACAATTGGTGGAATCGTCAGTCGACATTTTTGTTGACAGGCGTTGCTATTGGTGTTTGTGCTTGTACATCACGATACTCAAACCAAAAACCTGAACCTTTGATTATGAATGAAACACAACTCTCTTTTTCGCCTAAAAACCACGCTCTGGATAACAACGATAATTTCTCGCCCGACGATCGTTTTTTATGTTACGACACCCGCGGAACAGTTTACAATTTCGATTTGGCCAATTGCAAATCGATTGAGAAGATTGAAATTGCTACAGGCAATGAAACGGTTTTGTGGGCGCCGGAATCAGTAACCGGGGAGCAGGCAGCTCCGGGAGTTGCTGCGGTTTCGTGGCATCCTTCGGAAGATAAAGTGATTTTTATTCACGGACCTTTGCTCAGCGAGGTTAACAAGCGCGGGTATTACGGAATTCGTAACCGGACTGGCGTTGAAGTAAGCGCAGACGGAAAAGGAAAAATTACCAAAGTTGATATGCGCGACGTTGCAACTGACCGATTAATTATTGCCGGAGCGCAGCGTGGCGGAACACACCGGCACGAGTACACCCGAAACGGGAAAAAGGTTGGCTTTACTTACGACGATTTTTTGCAACAGGATTACGACCGTACGATTGGGTATATGGTTCCGAGTGAAATGGCACCGACGGGATACACGCACTACTTTGCTTTGTTGGTAAAACCCGTAAAAAAGGGCTCTGCAAAACCTGGCGAAATTGAAAAGGCTTATGCCGATTCCTGGGTGGATTCAGAGG
Source organism: uncultured Draconibacterium sp. (assembly GCF_963677155.1). Classification (NCBI taxonomy): domain Bacteria; kingdom Pseudomonadati; phylum Bacteroidota; class Bacteroidia; order Marinilabiliales; family Prolixibacteraceae; genus Draconibacterium; species uncultured Draconibacterium sp. The sequence continues at coordinate 5,016,310 of NZ_OY781884.1, forward strand.
GGAAAATGAGGGCTTTTGTTGGAAAAGTAAGAGCAGAAGACGGAACAAGCTATCAGGAGGATTTATTTGTGGTAGATATTTCGGATTCGGTGGATATTACAAGTGCCAATTCAGGCGATACCAATACTTATCCCGAACCTCCAAAAGGATTACAAATAAGACGGCTAACCCATCGTGGTGGAATTGCCGGTATTGTTCGTGGTTCTGACGACGGTAAGCGGATTGCTTATTTGGCAAATGATAACAACGGAATTTTGCAAATAAATGTGATCTCTGCCTTTGGTTCTGATCTGGTAGATGATGAGGAATTGCGAGCCTTTCAGCTAAGTAGCTTCGATTCAGATGCTGCATATTTTCGCTGGCATCCTTCCGGCGATTGGATTTTTTCCTCGGTCAACGGAAACATTGTCGCAACCTGCGCAAAGCCGGGAGAAAGTTATGGGAAATCGTTGATGTTGACAGATGACGACAAACAACGGTCGCAGCTGGTTGTGTCGCGAAATGGAAAACTTCTGGCATGCAATATTGATGTTCCCGGCCAGGCAAAGTCAGGTGAGCAGAAGAATTTCATGCAAATTTTTATTATGGAACTTAACACCGATAAACTAACTGCCGCTATCAATAAATAACTATTTAACATTTAAAAAATTAAAACACAAACAAATATGAAAATTACACTGCTAGCTTCGTTGCTTATTATTTTATCAGCAACAACGGGGTGGGGACAGAAATCGTCGAAACCCTATATTACCGATAAACCTTTTATTCAGGAATACAGCGTAAAATACAATTTCGATAATTCGCGGGTTGAATTAAAAGAAGTTGCGGCCGACCGGAATGGTTACATTCAGGTGCTTTCGTCGCACGGATTGCTGCGTCCAAGAGCCGGGCAAATGCTTTTTCCCGGAACATTGGAAAAAGACGTACAATATCGACCAACTTCTGATAAAGGAATCCGGGCTTTGGATAGCTACAATAATCAATTGGTTTATCTTGATGATAAGGCCGTTTTGAGCAATGCCTGGGCAGGTAAACTTTATTCACGACACGGAATTCCTGAAGCTCGCATTTTTGCTGCCGGAGTTGATTTTAATTTCCTGATTTCAGATGGGAAAAAACTACAATTGCTGGATTTTGATAATGTGCTTTGGGAAGGAAGTAGTTCCGACGAAGTAAAGCAGATAAAATACAGCAAAACCACCAACGATTATTGGATTCTTGGCGCAAAAACAATTCAGATTTTCAGCCCGGAAAAGAGAAACCTTGAGACTGTTTTGACGGAATCAACACTTACAGCAATTGAGTTTCTGGATGGAAAGCTGATTGTTGGTACTACTGATGGATATTTTGAGATTGATGCAAAAACAAAAGAGGTAGGAGCTGTAATACGGAATCTTCCGTGGACAGAGATTACTGCAGTTGAAAACATCGATGGTCAACTCTGGTTTGGTTCCTCTTGGGGAGCTTTTATGTTAAACGACAACGGCAAATTCAATTATTATGCGTCGAAACGCTGGTTGCCTTCAGATAAAGTTATTGACATTGCTGCAGGGCCTGAAAGTTCGGTTTTGATATTGACCGACCTTGGACTGGCAAAAATCTGCCGCGAAGAAATGACTTTATATGATAAAGCGATGTTTTATGAAAAACAGGTGCGTGCCCGTCACATCAGAAATGGTTTTAATGCAACAGTTACCAATATGACTGATGGCGATGTAACAACGGGAAGTATGTCAACATCGGATAACGACGGACTTTGGACAACGATGTATCTTGCCGGTGAGGTATTCCGCTACGTGGTTACCATAGATGAGGATGCTTTGCAAAACGTTCGCGAATCAATGGATGCTATGGAACGCTTGTATACGATCAATCCGGTTCCGGGATTTCCGTCACGTTCTTTCGAGCGCCGTGGTTATAAATACCACGATAAACCATGGAGAAGGGCAGAAGATCCGGAGTGGGACTGGAAATCGACAACCAGTAGTGATGAAGCAATTGGGCATATCTTTGCTTTTGGTGCTATTGCCGAATTGATTGATGTTCCTGAATTAAAAGAGCAGGCAATTAAGCTTATCGATACATTGATGTCGCACGCATTGAAACACGACCATTATTTGGTGGATTGGAATGGAGAACCAACATTGTGGGGGAAATGGAATCCTGAGTATGTAAACGCACGCCCGAAAATGGTTGGTGACCGAAAGATCAACTCTTCAAATTACATTGCGATGTTGCAAACTGCTTATCATTTTACCAAAAAAGAAAAGTATAAAAATGCTGCTTTCGATTTAATGGATAATCATGGTTACCTGGAAAACCTGATGCGCCCAATGAACTCGATTACCCGTGCACCTGAAAGTGCTGATGATTGGAGTAGGATGTTATCGGAATCATGGAATCACTCCGATGATGAAATGTATTATTGTGGGTACTGGGGCTTGTATCGTTATGCATTTAACAACGAACTGAAAGCAAAATATAAGGAAGCAATTATCGATCATTGGGAAGCTGAACGCCCGGAGAAAGAAGGCCTTTGGAATATAATGACGGCCTTGGTTGGAAACGATAATTACGATTTTGAAGAGGCGGCCTGGTATTTGCGCGAGTATCCGCTCGATTTGATCAATTGGACAGTAAAAAACAGTCACAGGAAAGACATTCAGTTTATTTCTGAGAATTTTAGGGAACAAAGTACTGCCGAAGTGCTTCCTCCTGACGAGCTCAGAATTGCCCGCCACAATGCCAATCGTTTTGATTTGGATGGCGGAAGTGAAGGACGTTCGGAGAACAGTGCCGGCGATATCTGGCTTTTACCCTATTGGATCGGCCGCTATATGGGTGTAATTAGCGAACCTGTAAATTATTAAACCGACAGTTAGTGCAATTCATAAAGGAATGATTTCATTTCGAAAGGCGTTAGTAGATGCAGCTTCATTTACTACGCCTGTTATTGATTATTAAAATTATATCTCACAGTACTTTTCCGAAACTACCTGATGTTGACAATATTGTAATAAAATAGTAACGTTTTTTTATTACCGCATTGCAAATATCTTGTCTTCATATTGTGTATAATAGCTCCTTCGTCAAATCGAGAGTTAATAAATAATAGGTTTTGAGAAAAATGCATGAAGCAATTTTATTACAAACATCGTTTCTTTGAGAAAGGAAAATGATTTTCATAAACAGTTAAAATATAAGATAGATGCAGAAAATGATGCGCAATGTTGTTTTAATCATTTGGGGATTAAGTATGATCTCCTGTGCAGAAAAGAAACAAAACACTCCAACAGCAAAAGAAGTAATTAGCGACAAAATAACCTGGTTGTATGCAAATAAATCACCGGAAGAGCTCGACGCCCTTACTTACGATGAGGCTTTTAGTCTTTTTACCTCAGACGAATGTGAGGCATTAGCTACCCGTCATTGGACGTTTGATGTGAATGTACCGGTTATAGTCTCGGTAATTCGAAGTCAGAAACAAGAAATTGTACCTTTCTGGCTGGAGACAGATGGTTTCGTAAAAACAAATATGACCCTGAAAAACGAAATAAGCCCGTACGAAGTTTGGCAGAAAGAGTTTGGTGCCGGAACGGTTGGTTTGGGGATTAACGGATTGGCAAACTTCGGTCTGCATTATTTTGTTTGCGTCGGAGCAAAGAAAAAAGACGATAATCTGGAGCTCAGTAATTTTTATCCCAAAAATCAGTTTATAGGAGTGATGGATAACGGAGCTTTTACCTATCACGACTGGGATGAGTTGGTGCTCGAAAATGTTCCGGAATCGTTAAAAGGGCAAAAGCTTCTGACAACGGTTCGTGGCCGGGGAACGGAATCGCATCTGGTTGGAGCTTTTCGCACAAGCAAGTTTCCTTCGTCTGAAAAACCGGATCAGGTGATGCTGACATGGAGCGGAGATCCGGCAACAAACATAGATGTGCAATGGCGAACAAATACGACTGTAGAAAAAGGTGTTGTAGAGTATCGCGAAAAGGGCAGCGAGAAGATAGAGAGCGCGTCGGCAGAAAAATACGAGATGGAAGATCTTTTGCTACGAAATGATCGTTTTATTAATCGTTTTACAGCAAAGCTTCAGAACTTGAAGCCCGGTGCTTCATACGAATATCGCATTGATTCGCAAGAAGGTTGGCCGCAGGATCAGGTATTTACAACAGCTTCGAATGACGATAATTTCTCGTGGCTATGGTTTGGCGATATTCATTATTCACCCGAATGGGGAAAGCTTGCGAATACCGCGTTTGAAAAACATCCGGATGTTAATTTTGTATCGGTAGCAGGCGATTTAGTGAGCGACGGACTACACCGCGACCAGTGGGATGAAGTTTTCGGTTATTCTGCAAAAATCATCTCACAAAAGCCTTTTATGAATGTAATTGGTAACCACGATAACCGTAGCGGACTTGGCGCACTGATGTACGAGAAATTGTTCAGCTACCCCGAAAATGGGCCGGATAAGCTTATTCCTGAACATACGTATTCGTTCACTTACAAAAATGCTTTGTTTTTGATGATTGATGCCACATCAAAAGATGAATATCAAACCGAATGGATTGAAGAGCAGTTGAAAAATTCGACTGCCACCTGGAAATTTGCCATGTTTCATTTTCCGCCTTACAATTGGGAAGAGCCGTATTTAAATATTCAGAAATTGTGGGTTCCATTGTTTGATAAGTATCATGTTGACATGGTTTTTAGCGGGCATATTCACTATTACATGCGTTCGAAGCCAATGCGTGGAGGAAAAATGGTGGATTCTTATAAAAACGGAACAGCCTACATTATCTCCATTGGAATACCGGCACGTACCAGAGGCATTGTCGATGAGCCTTATGCCGAAGTTCAGCTTCCCGACGGGCAGTTTTACCAGTATATGAAATTTGAAGGCAATCAACTAAAGTATATTTCAGTTAATGCCAAAGGCAAGATTATTGATTCACTAACACTTAATAAATAAAAAAATGAGAGTACTATGTTTTTTTGTTATCACTTATCTGTTGCTATCAATATCAGTAAAAGCACAAGATAAATCATCAATGAAGTTTAACGAGTCCGGCGAATTTAAAATCGTTCAAATTACCGATACGCATATAAATCTCGATAAAGAATCGAACCGCGATGTTTTTGATCGGGTGAAAAAGATTGTAGAAATTGAAAAGCCGGATCTGGTAGTTTTAACCGGCGATATCATTACCGGAAGTGAGCCTCAGGAAGGTTACCTGATTTTTGAAAAGCTGTTTACTGAAGCAAATGTGCCGTGGGCAGTTGTTTTTGGTAATCATGACGCGGAGCACACTAAAATATCACGGGAAGAATTGGCTGATTTTATTCAGCAGCGTAAATTATGTGTGAATAACGACAGTGAAGAAACGGATGGAAATTCAAATTTTGTGATGACTTTGAGTGGAAAAACTAACGATACGGAAGCCTTGCTCTATTTTATGGATTCGAATGCCTACAGCACGCTAAAGCCACTGGTTGGTGGTTGGGGATGGTTTACCTACAAACAGGTGGGCTGGTATCGTGAAAAAAGTGCTCAGTTTACTGCTTCCAATGGAGATAAACCTTATCCAGCACTGGCATTTTTTCATATTCCGTTGCCCGAATATATCAATGCATGGAGCAATGAAACAGTAAAACCGGTTGGTGTTAAAAACGAAGATGAGTGCAGCCCAGAAATCAATACCGGTATGTTTGCCGCCATGCTGGAATGTGGCGACGTTATGGGGACTTTTGTTGGGCACGATCATATTAACGACTATATTGGCGTTCATTATAACATTGCCTTGGCTTACGGACGTGTGTCGAAAAAGATGAAAGGAGAAGACGATCCGCTGGCCGGAGGCAGGGTAATTGTATTGAAAGAAGGCCAACGAAGTTTCGATACCTGGATACGCGATATGAATGGTAAAAAGGAGTTGGAATGCAATTATCCCGCGTCATTTATTTCTGAATCAAATAACTAAATTATGCTTAAACTAATTGTTGTAATATTGGTATTACTGACTGTTGGCGTGCAGGCGCAGAAAAAAAACAGTTACAAATCAATTGTTCGCGAAGAACTAATTTTTACGCCTCAAAATGAACACTGTCATGGAAGCAGTATTGTTGCACTGCCCAATGGCGATCTGTTGGCTTGCTGGTTTCAGGGGAGTGGCGAGCGAAATGCTGATGATGTTCGGATTATGGGGGCGCGGCTAGTAAACGGGCAATCAAAATGGGAGAAACCTTTTGTAATGGCGGATACGCCAGGATTACCCGATTGCAATCCCGTACTGTTCCTGAACAAACAAAACAAGCTTTTTCTGGTATGGATTGCCGTGCAGGGAAACCGCTGGGAAGGTTCAATTATACGCACACGTACAACAACCGATTACAACAGTGCTGGTGCCCCCAAATGGCAATGGCAGGACAATATTCTGCTTAAGCCGGGAAAAGACTTTGTAGAAGAAGTAGAAAAGCAATTTGAAGCGATGCCTGAGTTGCATCATGGATGGGCAGAATATGCGCCTAAATATGATGATATGATTATTGAGGTGACTAAAAATTCAGTGCTTAGGAGTATCGGTTGGATGACGCGTATAAAACCGCTAATTCTGGAAAGTGGCCGTATTATTTTGCCTTTGTATTCTGATGGTTACAACTTTTCTTTGTGTGCCATTTCTGATGATAATGGCGATAGCTGGAGGCCATCGAAACCCATTGTTGGGCGTGGCCCGATACAACCTGCGCTGGCACTTCGGAAAAACGGTGATATTGTAGCATACATGCGTGATAGTGGAGATGCTCCGCCACGGGTACACAAGAGTATTTCTCACGATAATGGTGATAGCTGGGATTATACGGTTAAAACCAATATCCCGAATACAGCAAGCGTTGAGCTATTGGTCTTAAAAGATGGCCGCTGGGCTTTTGTTGGGAATGATATTATGGATGGTCGTTACAGGGTGGTGCTAATGTTATCTGATGATGAGGGCGAGACCTGGAAATGGAAAGAATATCTTGAAAATGGCGATAAAGATGGTGGAGGAAGTTATTCTTATCCTTCCCTAATTCAAACACCGGATGGCATGTTGCACATTACTTACTCTTCGCGAACCGGCGAAAACGAAAAGTCGATAAAACACTTGGTAGTTGATGCAGGCAAAATAAAGTAGGTAAAGTCTGCTGTAGTTGATTTTCAATCATTGCACTACAATAAAAGAAGCGGAACAGGTATTATTCTCCTGCTCCGCTTCTTTTATTGCTTAAATCTGGAATTCAGTTTCTCAATCCTTTTTCGTCCAGTAAGGGAATTAAGGTTTCCGGTAAATCAGTTTGAATAATGTTTGCACCATATTTCAATAGGTTATCAAGAGCCTGATCTGATTTCCCGTCTTTGATTAAACGATCCTGATCGCCAAGTGCGTTGATCCATATTCTGGCACTATTCTCACGAAGTAAGTTGCAGAGTTCTTCGGTGTAAAACGAATCATCGATGTGTACAACTGCCGGAGAAAACTCCGTTAGTGCCGAATCTGCCATCTCGTAAGAATGCGCGCGGGGCATAATTATAGCCTCCGGTAACATATCTAATGCTTCTTTCAGTGCATCGTAGTCGTTATCGAAAAAGAAAACCTGCTTTTGGGTGCCCGTTCGTTTTATGGCATCCACCACGGGTTTCAGATTTCCTGTTTTAATGTCAATGTCAATCATCGCTTTTCCTTTAACCATTTTCAGAGCTTCCTCAAAAGTCGCCAATCGTTCGTCTGTTACCGTTCCGTCGGGCATTTTTAGTTTGAACTGTTTCAGTTCTTCCCAGGAATAACTTTCAGGATCACCTGTTCCGGTAGTTGTCCTATCGATTGTCCGGTCGTGGTTTAAAACCACAACACTGTCGGTGGTAACTTTAACATCAAGTTCAATAATATCCACTCCAATATCAATGGCATGCTGAATTGCCGGAATGGAGTTTTCAACATATCCATTATGCCCTGCACGGTGTGCTGCCACCATAACATACGATGAATTTGCATCGTGGAATTTCTCCAGTATTCTATCAATTGGCTGTTGTTGCTGCCGACAGGAAATCAGGAAGAAAATGGATATTGCCAGTGAAAAAGAAAAGATTCGTCTCATTTTAATTTCTGTTTAAACGTGTTTTAATAAATCGTTTAAGGTATGATTTGTTTGTATTGCAGTTTATTGTATTCAATCTTCACCGCGTATGAAGGCCATGTGTTTAATGCGTTTGCAAAGTTTAGTCCTTCGGTTTTGTCTCCTTTTACAAGGTAAAAACGCATGTTCATTTCCGGGTTGGTTTCGGCCAATTCTTGCCGGAAAACCAGCTTTTGCTCGCTTACTTTCCATGTTGCAGCAAGGTGCTCAACTGTACAATCTTTTACCAAACCATATCCATTGTTTAGGTAGATAAAGCCGTTTGAAAGTGCCATTGCCGGATCGTTTTTCAGGTTGTTTGGAATTTCTACAGAAATGTGTTCGCCTGCTCCGGATGAATAGTACAGCCCTTGAGGAGGAGTATCGAAAACAATCTCAACGGCGCCATCTGCCGGACGTTGGCAATTAATGTCTATTCGGTATAAATTTTCGTTGATTTGCTTTACACTGGTTGTTGTAACTGCAGCCCGCACATAGACAGGAATCGGGAAAAAGCTTTCTTTGGCTTCCTGCGCTTTCTCAGAAGAAACAGTTTCTACACTTCCGCTTTTGGTATCTACTTTCCATGTTTTATCTCCGAAAGGCAGAATTTTCAGCAGGCGTTTTTCCACTTCTTTGAGTTCCTTTTTTGCATTGGCTACTTCGTTAGCTGTGTATTGCACTTCAACAAGCCAGGGAGTCCATCCGCTGGCATCCGACACTTCAGAAAGTAATAAATGGCGCCACGATCTTTCAATTAAGGAATCCAACTGACTTACATTATTACCCTGCTTCTCTGCATATTCTACTAAACGTTCGTACATCAATAATTTTCCACGAAGATCGTATGATAATGCTCTCGTTATTCCGTCGGTTTCAACGCCGCTGCGTTGACGTCCCATCCACATATAAGGGCCGCAAACCGACATGTTCCAGGTTCCTTCAGGAACAAATGGATAATCCGGGATCTCATAGCCTTTCAGATTTTTAATTTTTTCGGCCAACTCGCTCATGGTTACAAACTTGTAGCCTTCTTTTTCCAGCTTACGGAAGCGCTCAATGTTTTTCTTTTCCTGCTCCGGTACACGGTAAAAGTTACTTCTGTAATCCAGCGAATTAAACACCTCGCCGTCGTCCAAAAACGAATGAGTCCAGCTTAAGCCGTTCAGTTCTTTTTTGCTGTCAATCAATCCTAAAATCTGGTCGTCGCCGTACGTGATGTTTACCAGCGGATCAATTTTATCGCGGTACCAGCCGTGGGGATCGGAACTCGTTACTACCAAGTCGTATTTCCCTTTAAGAACGCTGGGGTAGGCAGGTGTCCATTGTATTTCCTGTCCGAAGAAAACCCGCGAGCGTTTCAACCCATATTTATCTAGAATTTTGTCTGATATTTCAATCGATTTTTGCAAATCAAGAGCTGGATAGCCAATAAACAACTGGTCGGAGTAATGAGCGATAACCAGTTCAATTTGGCCGCGATTCACCAATTTTTTGAAGAGCTTAAAAACGTTAGGATGTTCTTCTGCCAGCACCTCAATACCATACCCCTGTATTTCGAAATCGGCTTTGTACTTCTTGTTCTTTTCAAAAAACTGAAGTGCCGGATAAAGTGATTCTCGAATAATACGATTTTCTATTTTGTAATCGCCTGCTACATATTGCAGGTTAAAATGAAACATCCCAATTGCATACTTTTCCTGTGAAAACCCGGCAAGTGATGCAAACAAAAGAGAAAGGAATAAAAAAATATGTTTTCTAGCCATGTTGATCCGTTACTTTTTTTTCTCGTTAAACATTTTCATGATCTCTGTCCAGTTTGTAAGTTCAATATCGTTATCGGCAAAGAACTGTTTTACTACAGGGTCGGAGAACATCTCGGCTTCCCATCCGCGTTGCTGCCACGATCCTGTTATCGATTTCAGGTTATCGGTAACAATTGACGGGTGGAATATTATTTCAGTCAACCCCGGTTTTAGTGATTTTACTAGATTAAAGAAATTTTCACGTTTTTCTTCGTAGGTTTTTCCGTTGGGTACTGAAGTAAAATTATCCAGTTTTGGTAGTTTATAACCTTCCAGAAGTTCTATTACATCGTCGGTAATCGGGTAACCTGCTTTCCGGTAATGGGCAACAACTTCCGGATTTGAAAGATCGATTGCATTGGCCGGAATACCGTATTCTTCTGCTGTTTTCAGAAAAGCCTTAACATAGTCAACCGAGCCATACAGCGTTCCCATATGTGTATCGATGTGTGATGGATCGTGACCCATAGCAATCATTTTATCAATTTGTGCATGGATTTCTATTTCAACTTCCTCTGCCGAGGCATGCATAACAACATCCGGTACTTCGTGCCAGAATTTTCCTTCGGGATCAATCAGGCCCGGAACTTTTTTGGCATCGGTAAGTGGAGGCCAGCGGTAATTTTTCCATTCCGAAGTTAAAGTGAGGTGAACGCCAATATCAGCTTGAGGATGTTTTTTTGTCCATTCCACCATTTCATCAGCATAAGGGCAGGGCATCATTACAGCTGCCGAATTAATATCGCCTTTTAGTACATAAGATTGAACAGCGATATTTGCTTCCTCACACATTCCGGCATCGTCGCAATGTAACAGTAGTATTTTCTTTCCTTTCTGAAAGCCAAGTTTCTCAGCATTGGTTCCTTTTTCCTGCGCCAATATTGTACCGCCGCTAATTAGCATCAAGAAGAAAAGGCACATAATAAAAGTTGTCCGATTTTCTTTTCTGAATGTTTTCATAACTATCTGTTTTAGTTGTTATTTCTAATTTAATTGTCATTTGGAGCACTGATAAGCCCCAGATAGCGCCCCATCCAATAAGGCAGCAGCCAAACATCGCCGGCACTGATTAGTGTTTGCCCATTTCCGTCGCGATCTAAAGTAAATATCTGTCCGTTGTGGCGGTACAGAGGAAGCTCTCCCAACGGCAGTAATTCTGCGGTAGTTTGCCCTCTGAAATTTCCAGGAACTAATTCGATATCCTGTCTTTGCGAATTTTCTACTTTCCAGTTTCGCAGATCCATGGGGTATTGTTGTAAAAATTCAATCGATTCTTGCAGATCAAAATCTTTAGCCCCCGTCATTGCATAAGTAAAGTCCCACAGCGCATTTTTCTCGGGGCGTTCAACCTGCCAATGATCTTTTATTGCCACATTAAACTGCTCTTTTAATTCTGGGGTAAATGCGTAAGGATAAAGCCCCCAATATGCAAGAAAGTACATTTCATCATCGGAATGGTTCCATTCGTGCGATAAAATAGTACTCAATTCATCGTCTTTAGATGGGCCAATTTCAGAAAACGGGCGAAGAAGGTTTTCGAGGTAGCCGTGCTTGTTCATTAATTCGTAGGCAGCGTCTTTGTACTTTTCTTTTCCTGTAAATTTATATGCAGTTTGTAGAAAAGCGATTATGTTTGAACTGTAGAGCTTTCGATCACCAACATTTGTTGGGAAATTATTTACGTAATCCGGATTCCATTTTCCCCACAACGTAGGCTCTCCGTCTACGTCGATAATATACATGTCGTTTTCTACAATGTATCCCATAAGGTTGTCAAGCATTGTAAGTGCGCGCTGCTTCCAAAGCGAATCTTCAGATAACTCTAAAACCGTTGTTAGGGCAAATATTTGTCCGACTGCTTGGTCGCTGCTGGCTGTTGATCGCCAGGTCCAGTTCGAATGATCGTCGGCCCGAAGCCACATAGTTGCCGGACTCCCTGAATTTAATTCACGTTTTTCCCAACCCTCAATTTTCGTATTCTCTATTTTATAATCGCGTTCATAGCTACGCGCGAATAGTCCTTTTATTCCCGTAACCGTGTGCAGGCGTTCCATTGCTTCAAAAGCCTCAAGTGCATTTTGTCTGGCTTCAGCTTCTCCTGTAACCCTGTAGCGAAACAGCTGACTGGCAAGGTACATTCCAGTCCAGAGATTATCGCTTGGCTGAACATACATGGTAACAGAAGAGTAGTCGGGATTTAGTTTACTTTGGCTGCAATTAAAACCGTAGCGGATATTTTTTTCACGCACCTGCTTTTCGTAAAAGCGGGCTTTTTCTTCCAGTGTCATAGCTTTAGAAAAGATCTGCCCCAAGCCTTTGTTGGTAACAATCAGAATGCTTTTTCCCGGTCCTTTTTGAATATCGCTTACCACATTGCCCGGAATCCAGCGTTCGCCAGAGTAGTAGCTGTATTTACCATCTTTGTTCAGCTTAAATGCACCTTTATTCGAACCAAACCACAGTGTGCTGTCAATCTCAGTAATACAGTTTATTTCGGGGTAGGGAACTGTTGTAATTCTTCCATCTGCAGGATAAATAAAATATCCGTTTTTTGTACCTATCGCAATCTTTTCGGAGTTTGCAATCGGTTCTGCGCAGGTTATATTTATCTCTTTAAACAATGATTTAATGGATCCTCCGGGAATAAATTCTGATATCTCGTTTGGCGTAACCAGTATAAATCGGTTTTTGCTTTTTTGAAACTTTATTTCAATAATTCCGGGAAATGTTTCCTCCCAAAGAATGGTGCTGTTTTTATCCAGATAACGTAAGGTGTTTCCATCCGAAACCAGGAAATCAAAATCGTTTCCGACTGCAAACAAAGATGCTTCTGGCATTTGATGATCGATTTGGAGACCACCTGCCCAGGCATTACTGAATATTTGTTTTTCGTCTAAGTAAATGGTGTGTTCTTGATAGGTCGAAATAGCTTTGATCTTTTTGGAAAGCATTTGGGCGTATGCTTTGTCTGTAACCAGGCTACCCGGATACATGAGGCTTCCATTTGTTGGAACCAGAATGTTGGAACCAGAAAGGACGTGAATATGGTAGTTCCGATCGGCAGAAACGCTTGAGAGCATAGTTGCCGGTGTATTTTCATTTATATAGTACTTGATCGCATATTCCTGATCATACGGTTCGTCAACATAAACAGGCTGCCCATTTGTGTTGTTTTGTGACTGATCCTCAAACCCTTTTTTTTGCTGGCATGCAAACAATGCAAGACATATAACAATTGATAATAAGCTTTTTACAGTTCTCTTTTTAAAGATCGGATTCAGTTTCATGCTGTTTAGTTATTATTTTTTAGCAGATAGAAGTGGCCATCTTCGGTACCGATTAATAAGTCGGGAACACTGTTGTTATCCCAATCTACAATAGTTGGTGATGTTGAGTGTCCGGCTAATCGTTCGTCGCTCATTGGCCCCATATCTTCAAAAATGGTAAGACCGTTTTTTTCTCCTTTATTACGGAGAAAATTGATGTTTTCAGAATTTACCAAAATATCAGGTCTGCCGTCGCGATCCCAGTCAACAATGCAGAATTTTCTTCGTCCGGAACCGCCGGCTTCTCGTGTGTTGAGTCGCAAGAGACCTTCGTTGTCGTTCTCAAATTTATTGTTAAATCCGCTTTGGCTTTCTCCTGAAAAAATGCGTTTTCCCGGTTTTAATTTCAGGATGCCATTTTCCCGGTATCTTTCCCAAAAAGCCAGGTACCCTTCATGGTCGAGCATAATCAGATCCATTAATCCATCGTTGTTCCAGTCGTAACCAAGCGGTGTAGTTCGCCATTGTGTAACAAGATTTTTTCCTTTCGGATTCCACCAATTCCACGACGGTTTGGGATTATTTCCTTTCCATTCAACCTCAATCGGTTTTGAGGCCGCAAGTTTGGGCTTACCTTTTTCGCCAATATTTTCAAACCATTCAATTTTACCCCAAATAGAATTGCAAACGATATCTTTTAAGCCATCGCCATTCCAGTCAACCACCGAAAGGGTGGTATAGCCCCATTTTCGTTCTGCCGGCCCCTGAATAGATCCGTTTTTTCCTGCCTGAATTAAAATCGTTTTTCCATCGGCTTGCAGGTAAACCGGTTTTGCCCATTTTGGCGTTTCCCCGTTTTCCAGGTTTTCAATAAAACCGATGTAACCCGCGGTATTTCCGCAAATCAAATCTTCGTCGCCGTCATCATCCCAATCAATAGAATAGGGTGTAACCAGTGCGCCAAATTTCAGGTATTGTGCTTCCTGTTGTAGGTATTCTGGTGCTTTGAATAAAATTCCGTTAGCATTTTTTTTGCCGGTGTTCTTCATGAAAACTACGCGTCCATCTTCAATTCCAACAATCAAATCAACCAGACCGTCGTTATCCCAATCTGCTGACGAGGGAACAACCATTTCCAGATCAAGGTGTAAAACTTCACCGTTAATTTTTATGTATTTGCCTTCAGAATACTCCGGATGCTGTCTGGTACCTGTGTTTTCAATCCAGGTCAGGCGATCAACAAATTCACTGATGATAATATCGAGGTCTCCATCGTTATCAGAATCTTCGAATACAGTTCCCGAAATTCCAAAATTGTCGATTTCCTTTCCATTGGCCTTTAATGCCTTGGGTTCTGCATAAACACCGGTAGAAGTTTGTTCCACCAGGTAAATGCGCGCGTGTATTGGACCGTTTGTCCATTCTCCTTTTTCGTTGTATGCATTGTCCCAGCCGTATTCGCTCCAGTCGTCAACCGTGATAATAATATCCAGATCTCCGTCTCCATCGTAATCCACTTGTCGCCAAAGGTTGAAACGTGCTTTTTTTATTAGTGGCTTGTAAAAGTCTTCGGTAAAAAGTGTATCCGGTTCTTCAAAAAAAGTGTCGAAGAAATTGGGGTAAATAACTCCTGGCGTCATTACAATATATTCGCCGTTTACTTCTGTTATTTGAAGGTTTTTCTGACTTGTTGCAAGTTTTACCGGAGCTTTCAGTGTTGGATTTTTTCCTCCCGTAGTATTTTCAAATAACCATAAGCCATTAAATGGTTTATCCGGGCAATTCACCAAGAGATCAAGGTCTCCATCTTTGTCGTAATCTACCGGAAAAGGCCAGGCCCACAATCCTACTCCAAGGTCAGAATTCATTCCTTGCTGGTTGTATTCAATACGAACGAGCTTTGCCGAATTTTCATCCTGAGTTATGCAACTGTATGAGGTTATGAGATAGGAAATCAGGATGATATATTTCACTTTTGTATTCATATCGCTCGGTTTAGACGTTTCGATTGTTTATTCCGAAGGCCAGTCGTCGTTATTCATTGGTCGGGTTTCAAGTTTTGCCGGGTCAACAACCACATGTTTTATCAACTCCCGATTCCAGGTATAAGTAATATGAATCATATCATCATTTGTTTGTATAACAGCAGGATAAGAATATTCTCCTTCGGTGTCAGGATCATTCTCCAATAAAACTCCTGCATCCCAGTGAATTCCGTCCTTAGAAACAGCAAGGTTCAAAATATTGCGGTCGCCCCATGATTTGCCAGGCCTAATATGATTGTAGATCAGAACAAATCTTCCATCTTTTAATGTAACGGCATCAATTCCAGAGTTCGGGATGGTTAAATCAATTGGTTCCAATTCTGTCCAGGTTCTTCCGTTGTCTTCCGACCATGTTGTAATAACTTCTTTGTTGCCACTTCTGCACAACGCTTGCAGCTTTCCTCCGGGGTGCACCAAAATTGTTGGTTGGATTACCCGATATTTCTTTCCATCATTTAAAGCTTCTGTTCGTTCCCAGGTTTTTCCTCTGTCGGGCGTAAATTCCATATGAATTTGCCAGCCATTGTCTTCTGTACTCGACGGGCAAAGCAAATCCCCATTTTCCAACAAAATTGGTTTATTTTTTATCGGGCCTGCAATCTCTTCCGGTAACCGGATGCTTTGCGACCAGCTTTTACCACCGTCTTTCGATGTAACATATTCTCCCCACCATTCGCGAGGATTGGGGCCATCTTTGTAAAACAAAATAATTTCATCACCGTAATTAAAAAGCACCGGATTCCAGGTGGGGTAGCGCAAAGTTTTGTGCTGAACGCCATTTGCTACTTCAACCGGAGTGGTCCAATTATTGTTTTCGAACCGGCTTACCCAAATTCCTACATCGGGGTGTTTTTCGTGAGTGCCACCAAACCAGGCTGCAATCAATCCGTCTTTTGTCTCTTCTATTGTTGAAGCATGGCAGCTTGGAAACGGAACTTCGTCTTTTGTGTATATAAATTCTGACTTTACAATGGCTTGATTTCCTTTATAGGGCTTTTGAGCTGCAACAGAAACTGCGATAAATAGTGAAAATATGAATACCAGATTTTTCATTCGTTTATTATTTGTTAGATGTTTTCTTTTTCAGAAGTTTGAGCGAGAGAAAGCCAATCAGAAAAATGGCTAATGTTCCGATAACAATAGTTAGATTGCTGTGGAACGGACTTTTAAACGCCAACAGTTTCCCTTCGGTAAAATAGAGTGGCGATAAACTCATCCAAACAATCACCAGCACGCCAATTATAACTCCAATTGCAGCGTCGATGTTCCGCACTTTCTTTGAAAGAAATGCCAGTAAAAATAGTCCTAACATTCCTCCGCTAAAGATCGATGCCAGCGACCACCAAGCATCAAGTACGCTTTCTACGCCAACCAACGACAGTGAAATAAGTATACCCAATACTCCGAAGATTACTGATGCTATATACAACACCTTCATTTCTGATTTTTCGTTGGTATTTTTTTCGAAATATTTTTGATAGTAATCGGATAAAACAATGGTTGCAGTACTGTTAATACTGGTTGAAACGGTGCTCATACCAGCAGCAAAAATGGAGGCAATAAGTAGCCCTGTTAACCCGGTTGGTAGCCCGTTTACAATAAAATGAGGAAATACCTTGTCTCCGTCAATATTTGCAGGCAGCAAATCCGGGCGTGCGGTGTAATACGAAAACAGAGCCGTTCCGATATAGAAAAATATGACCGAAACCGGAACATAAAGCAGCGCACCGAATAGAGCCGACGACTTCGCTTTTTTCTCAGAACTGGTTGTCATATAACGTTGTACAAAGTTTTGGTCGATACCATAATTTTGCAGGTTAATAAACAAACCATAGATGAGAACAACCCAGAACGTGGATTCAGAGACACTTGCTCCGAGACTTCCGAGACTGAATTTGTGGTTTGCTGCTGCAATCTCGAAAATCTGAGAGGGGCCTTCGGGCATAGAAAAGGTTAAAAGCCCGGCACAAATAAGTGCACCCACAACCAGGATAATTCCCTGGATGGCATCAGTCCAAATTACGGCCTGAATACCGCCCATCATTGAATATATAGTAACGGCGATACCAGTAACTATGATTATCGTTTTAATATTCCAGCCAAAGAGTGCGTTTAGCGGCAATGCAAGTAGTAAGAGGATCGCGCCTGTTCGCATAAGTTGTGTTAATATATAACATAACGAAGCGTAAATCCGGGCCCATCCACCAAATCGAACTTCAAGGTAGTTATATGCGGAAACGCTACCTAAACTTCGGTAGAGTGGCACAAAAAACTTCGCAGCAAGAATGGCTGCCACCGGAATCGCAAAACTAAATACCAGCGCATTCCAGTCGCTCATATAGGCTTTTCCGGGAAGTGCTAAAAAACTGATGCTACTTACAAAAGTGGCGAAAATTGACATTCCTACCACCCATGCCGGGAGTTTGCCTCCTCCTGTTGTAAATTGGCTGGATGTTTTATTTTTTAGAAAAAAACTAGCTCCAAAAATTACATTTCCAACGGTTATAATAATAAAAACGATTAAGTCGGTTACAGGTAGCTTCATGTAATAGTCTGTTTATAAATATTTAGTGTCCAATATATCCATTTCTTTGAGATTTTTAGCAATAACTTGTTTTTGTTCAGAGTCGAATTTTTTAAATGGCATGGCTACATAATCGTTGCACAATCCCATAACCGAGAAAGCAGCTTTTATGCTTTTGAAATACTTAGAGTTATGATCGCCAACATCGTAAATCATCGTTTCAATTTGTATTAGCTTTTCACGCAATTCCTTAATCTTTTGTTGATTATTATTTAACGACGCTTCATATAAATCGACAAATAGGTGCGGGAAAAGATTGGCGCCTCCGGGAACAGCGCCGTGTCCTCCGTTGATAATGTTTTCCGGTATGAAAAGCTCTGTGCCAACTATTATTGCAAAATCGGGTGTGTTTTTAAATTCTTCGATAAGTGCATATAGGTAACTCAGGTCGCCCGAACTGTCTTTAATCCCAATTGCTCCAAGTTCCTGCGACTTTCTAACGGTTTCAACCGACATGTGTAGTTTGGTACACGATGGCATATTATACATCATAAAAGGTAATGACAGTTGAGGCACCAGTGTTTCAAGGTATACTATAAACTCGGCTTGTGTCATTGGAACATAATACGGGCTCGAAATTACTACTGCATCGGCACCTGCAGTTTTTGCTGTAGCTGCAATTTCCAGTGACCCACTCAGCGAAGTATCGGTAATTCCTACATAAACAGGAATACGTTTATTAACAAAGGAGCAGGCTTTTTCAATAAACTCTTTTCGCAATTCGTAGCTTAGGTTAGGGGCTTCACCTGTAGTTCCCAGAAGAAAAACACCATGTACATTTCCAGAGATAATATATTCGAGAATATTTTTCAGTCCTGTTTCATCCAGTTCTGTTTCGTTTAACAGGGGGGTCACGAGTGGAGGAATTATTCCTCGTATAGGCAATTTCATATATAACAGTTATTAATATTTTGTGATTCGAAACCAGCCTTACCAGATTATTTCTTTTTTACAAATTGTTCTGGTATACCGGTTTCGCATGATTCTTTTGTCTAGACTATTTGAATTTAGTTTCAATTAAATCTTCTAATACAAAGTAAAGCCGTACGAATACAAATTGCTTATTGTATATTGTTTGTTTTACATTGAATTTTAACCCGATTATTCAAGAATACTTGTATATTTGGTTTGTCAGGTTAAAAAACTGTATTATGGAATTTGTATACGAGAAAATTTTTGTTCCGCACAAACACTCCTTTATTACCCGCAGATTGAAGATGGATCCGGATTCGGACAAAATGCACTCGCATAAAAACTTTGAGTTAAACCTGATTACTTCAGGTTCGGGCAGAAGGATTGTCGGGAACAATATTTCGAGTTACACATCCGGCGATTTGGTATTGCTGGGACCAAATATCTCGCACTGCTGGGAAGTACTGGAAACAGATAAAGAAAAGGAGCCCGAATGCATTGTTACCCATTTTTACGAAAATATAATCGGGTCCGACTTTTTTAATATTCCCGAACTTGAAAAAGTTGTGGACCTGCTAAAAAAAGCTGATGGTGGAATTTTGTTTAAGGGGCCGAAAACTGAAAAGGTTGTTGCTACATTGGGGCGGATGGTCGATCTGAAAGGCCTTGAGCGTTACATTGGTTTGCTTCGGGTATTTAGTTTGCTGCTAAAAATCGATGATAAAGACCGGGAATATCTTGCGTTGCCATCAGCATTGCCCGATTCGCACGACAAAGATCGCGATCAGATTAATAAAATATACGAATACGTTTTTCAGAATATACAGGAAGGGATTAACCTGAAAGAGGCGTCGAAACTGGTATATATGGAGCCGAGCTCATTCTGTCGCTATTTCAAAAAGAAAACTAACCAGACCTTTATGGAGTATGTAAAACGGGTTAGGATTGGGATTGCGGCAAAGCTATTAGCAGAAACCGACAAACCGGTTACACAAATTTGTTATGAGTGTGGTTATAATAACCTGGCCAACTTTAATCATTACTTTAAAGTGATTATGGATAAAACGCCTTCAGAATATCGCAAGGATTTAAAAGGTTGATTATGTCCATGCGTTTTAAATTATGTTGAATAAATATCATTTTGAAATCCCAAACTTGTTCTGTCTTTGGGAGAATAAAGTCAATATTACATAGATATGAGGTAACAAATGTGAGGTAATAGTTCTTGCGGCTTTGTTACTTTGATGGTATATTTCATGTTTCTGATGTAAATGGTACATTTCATCGGTGTAAACTGTCAATATTTAATAGTTCTCGAAAATGAAGTCAATAAAAGCGCTAATATTTGACATGGATGGTGTTCTTGTCGACAGCGAACCATTTCATATTGAAATTGAAAAAAGAATGTTTCGTAAGATGGGGCTGGATATTTCCGACGAAGAACATGCAGGATACATGGGAACTGCAACTGATGTGATGTGGCGAAGCATTATTGAAAAGCGAAACCTGACTTTGAATGTTGATGAAATGACACGACTTACAGTACAGGCAGGAATTCCGTTTTTTAAAAGCCTCGAAAAAATAGAGCCTATGCCGGGACTCGAAAAATTGCTAAAGCGTTTATCGGGAGCAGAAATTCCGATGGCAGTGGCTTCGTCATCGGATGCTGAAACGGTTCAGATAATTACTGAAAAATCAGGTTTGCGAAAATATTTTAGGTATACGATAAGTAGCAGTGAAGTTGGGAAAAGTAAGCCCGAACCCGATGTATTTTTACATGCTGCAAAGTTACTTGGTGAAAAGCCGGCTAATTGCCTGGTGATTGAAGACTCTAAAAATGGAATAAAGGCAGCCAAAACCGCCGGAATGTTTTGTGTGGCATACAGTGGCGCAGCTTCTGATAGCCAGGATCAAACACAGGCGGATAAAATTGTCAGTGATTATCAGGAATTGGAGCATTTGTTAAGCGAACTATTTAAAACATAACACAGCTGGTTTTTCTGGCTGTTACATCAAAAAATAACTGCACATGAACCACAAACTAACAAAGGATTTCGAATGGCAGAATAAACCTAAAGAGGTAATTGTTCATACTGACCGGGTTTTAATAACAACCGAACCGAAAACTGATTTATGGCAGCAAACTTATTATGGTTTTCAGAAAGTAAATGCACCAGCATTTTTGCGTAAAGTTGTTGGCGATTTTACCTTTCAGGTAAAAACAGAATACAAAGAAGCGATAAACATGTATGATCAATGTGGTGTGTTATGTTTTTTTGATGACGAAAATTGGATAAAAGTTTCGGTAGAATATGAAAACGATGCAGTGCGTCGTCTTGGTTCTGTCGCTACAAATCTGGGCTACTCCGACTGGGCCAGTGTTGACATTCCGGGAAGTACCACCCAAATGTGGTACCGCTTAAGTCGCCGCGGTAAGGATTTTTTCATTGAAAGTTCAGAAGACGGAACGCAATTTCAGCAAATGCGAATGCTGCATATGCACAAATCAAAAGAAACAGCCAGGGTAGGTATTTATGCCTGCAGCCCAATGGATTCTTCATTTAAAGCTGTTTTTTCTGAAATAAAAATTGGTACTTGTTTATGGGAAACACATTAAGCAAATTGAAAAATAGCAAACAAATGTATAAATCACTGTTTTTAATCTCGTTAGTTATCGTTTTTCTATCTCTGTCATCCTGCAATTCTACTGAAAGAGAAGTCGTTCAAAACTCGGTAAAACTTCAAAGTTATAGAGATGAGCCTTTTGCTCAGGAATACCACGTGGCTTATAAAATAAGTGATCAGCCTGCGGATAACGAAGTTCGTAATATAACAGTTGACGGGGACGGCAAAGTTTGGATTGCAACGACATCCGGTGTGTTTTTTAAGGAGCCGGACTCGAGGGAGTGGATTTCGATTACCCGTGGAGAAGAACGCGGACCAGCTTACGATGTTCTTTCCGTGAATGATGAAGTGTTTTTGGCAACATGGGATGGATTGTATCAGGTGAAAAATGGGGAATATAAAAAACAGAAGGGAATTAATGCACCAGTTTCAGCGCTTTGTGCAAATGGTGAAAATGTTTATGCATTAGGACCTAAAGGAATCTGGAAACGCACAGACGAAAATTGGGAAAAGCAAAACTACGAAATTGCCCGTTCGGTTCGTGATGCAATGGTTAACAATGAGGGAACACTTTGGGTGGCTACTGATGTTGGATTGTATGCTTGTGAGAATGGTGGAACGATATTATATCAGGATACAAATGAGCTAAAAAGCTGTTATGTGCAGGCTGTTTCAACCGGTCCGCAAAATGAAATATGGACTGGTGTTTTGGGGGGCATTTCTGTGAGGGATCAAAATAAACTAATAAAAAATATCACTCCAAAAGAGGGCATACCATCGGCTTTTGTAAATTGTATTAGGCAGGCGCCGGATGGTGTTATGTGGGTAGGAACCGAAGTTGGTATTGTACGTTTTTACTTAGATGGTTCGCATTCTTTACGTTTTAGTAAACGCTGGTTAACCGATAATAGCGTAAATGATATTTGTTTTGACGAGGAAGGAACAGCTTGGATTGCAACTTCAAATGGTGTTAGTGCCATCAAAGAAAAACAGATGACTTTGGCTACGAAACAAGACTATTTTTACAGTGAATGTATGACCAAACATATTAGGGAGCCTTGGATTTGTGGCAATCTTCGGCTTACAACTCCGGGCGATACTTCTACATGGAGGAATTCAGATGATGACAATGATGGTGAATATACCGGAGGTTATCTGGCTATGGAGAGTTTTAGATATGCTGTTACAGGTGATGAGGATGCCCGGATAAAAGCCCGGAAAGCTTTCGATTTTTTACGTTTGTTGCAAACGGTTACGGAAACTGATAATTTCTTTGCTCGCACAATTGTCCCGGTTGAATGGACTGAAGTGCACGACCCGAACAGAACGTACACAAAGCACCAATTGGCAGATGCAATGGTTAACGATCCGCGTTACAAGCCCGTTGAAAAGCGTTGGCGGAAGTCGTCGGATGGAAAATGGTTGTGGAAAGGCGATACCAGCAGCGACGAGATGAACGGCCACATGATGGCTTACTTTTACTATTACGAATATGCTGCTGATGAGGCAGAAAAACAGTTGGTGCGGGATCATGTAAGTAAAATTGTAGATGGCTTGATTCGAAACAACTATAACCTGGTTGGTATTGATGGGAAACATACACGCTGGGGAGTTTGGTCGCCCGATAAATTGAATCGCGACCCGGATTGGGCTTCCGAGAAAAATCTGAATTCGATGGAATTGCTTACTTATCTGAAATTTGCTTCGCACATTAGCGGCAACGAAAAATATGAAAAAGAATATTATCGACTGATTGATGAAGAGGGATATCTGGAAAATGCTAAAGGCATTAATTCAAAAAATCCGGCATGGCAGATTTATTTCGATCTGACTATGGAAGGGTATTTATTTCCAATTCTTCTGCGTTATGAAACCGATCCGGAGATCAGGGCTGTTTATGAGCAAATGCTGGAAGATTGGATGGCAGGACAGAAAAGCGGCGAGAACCTGATTAACAATCTTGCTTACACCTTGTGTACCGGTAAAAAAATCAATGTTCAGCAAACGATAGACTTCCTGAAAGATACTCCACTTGATCTTGTGGATTGGCATATTGATCATACTTTGCGGGAAGACGTAGAAATTGTGCGTAGCCCGATTTTGGAAGAAATTCAAATTGCAGAACTTCCACCGGCAAGCGAGCGTGCTACTGTTCGCTGGGATAAAAATCCATGGGCTGCAGTTCACGGAAATCCTTCGCAGGTGCGGGAGCCAGTGTTTTGGCTATGGCCGTACTGGGAAGCGCGATACTTAGGAATTATTGAAGAATGATAAAACGAAATAAGATGAAACGAACATGACAAAATCTTTGCTACAAGTGATAAGGTATTAAAGCATGCGTACTGCCTTGCGGGATAATTTGGCTATGCAGTTACCCGAAAAAAGAAGCCGCTGTTTGCAACAGTTGAAATTTCAACCGGCGGTTATATTAAAATAAGTGGCAAACAATCGGAGTGGGTAGGACTTTCACCATGGGAATTGGGATTTCTCGAACAATTGAAATGGTACATTCGTCCTGCCATTTCAGATCGTTATTTAAAATTTAAATTCAGTAAAAATTATGATTCAAAAGAAAATCCTTTCAATACTACTCCTGCTGTTCATTAGTCAGTTTGCATTTTGCCAAACGGTAAAAACAGAAGCAGCAGAAAATGAATTCACCTTTGCCTTTTTAACTGATATTCACCTGAAACCTGAAATGAATGCACCGAAGGGCTTTCAAATGGCAATTGATAAAGTGAATGAGTTGAAACCGGATTTTGTGCTCACTGGCGGCGATTTAGTTTATGATGCCATGCGCGGAAACCAAGCCCGTTGCGATACGCTGTTTTCGCTTTACAAAGAAATGAGCGCCGGGTTTAATATGCCGGTATACAACTGCCTGGGAAATCACGATCTGTTTGCCATTTATGAGGAAAGTCCTGAGAGCAGCAATCACCCCGATTACAAATACGGTATGTTTGAGCGTTATTTTGGAAAGACCTATTATTCTTTTGATCATAAAGGCTGGCATTTTGTTGTGCTAAACTCGCTTGATGTTACAGAGAATAAGCGCTACAAGGGAGTTTTTAGTGAAGAGGAGCTAACATGGCTAAAAGCAGATTTAGCAAAAGTTGATAGACAAACTCCGGTTGTTGTTACTTCGCATTTGCCGATAATTACTACACGGACACAAATAAAAGGTAGCGAGGGGAGAGGGAATGTAAGCAACTCACTTGAAGTATTTAATCTGCTTGAGCCATTCGAAAAAGTACTGTTTTTACAAGGCCATATTCACTGGAAAGAATATGGTGTGGTTAACGATAAGTTTCATTTTTTAACCGGCGGATCGATTGCCGGAAATGGGTGGAAGGGAAGAAGACACAATACCAAAGAAGGTTTTGTTTTAATTACCGTTAAAGGTCGTGATTTTTCATGGGAATACATCGATCACGGTTGGGAAGCAGAGCAGTTGAAACGATAATTTCTGTTTGGCTTGTAAGGTTTGATATTGGATCTATAAAAGATGGAAGCACCGTCTTCGGGTGACACTAAATATCTAATAATATATGCTAATCTTTTCAGGTAATGCAATCTCCTTCTTTAAGGCAAATTGTTTTGTTTTTCGAGCTACTTTCATGGCATTTGCTGTCAAACAAATATGAACTAAAGAAAATATAATTACGGTTAAAAGCTTTATTTTCCGATACAGAAGTTTTAATTCGTTTATAGTTAATTTATTATAGATTTTGGTGTACAGATGTGAATTGAAATACATGCACAATTATCTAGAAAACAAATACTTAGTAATTTATCTATTGATTTCTGCAAGTTAGTGTATTTTTGAGAATTTTATCTAAGTTAATAGGGAAATCGAATATTATTTTAGAGATTGATTTACGTTTTCCTATTTCTTGTAAGCTGTATATTCTGTTCTTGTCAATCTTTTGATCACTCTGATTGTTGTAATAAATAGGCAGGCTTGTTTTGTGGACTGGTACATTAAAAGCAAAAACGGTTTTGTCTTTGAATAGATAACCAGTTAAAAAACGCCTCTATCGAAGCGGTTTTAAATATATTGTTGGATTTCCAGTATTATTTATTCCCAGTACTCGCATTATTATTCGTTGTCCCTGCACTTGACGTAGAAGTTCCAGATGCTTCATCATCCTTATCTTCCTCTTTCGGCAAAAAATTGTTAACTATTGTTTTCGCGCTTTCCTTATTATCATTCCAGAATGATAATATTTTTTCAGCTCGTACTTTCTTGGGATTCGTTTCAACAATCTTTAAGGATAGTTCAGTGAACTTTCCACCTTCAGGCAATGGTATTATGTCTGTTCTATGTTTTAATGTATCAAATACATTCTTATTGAATTCCACAGAGGATACGGTAATAGGTGACAGTTCTTGTACCTTCTTTTCTCCATTTACTAAAAATGTAGGTTTAATTTCGATTGAATAATCAAGATTATTTTTATTTCCTTTCGTCTTGGCGGAAGCATAGTTCAAATCTATATATTCTATATAGTATACAATTCCATTCGAAAAGCCCTTTATCTTTTTTGCCTTAAATGAAATTTCAACTGCATTTACATCTTTAGTGCCATCACCTAGTTCTAAAGTCCTTTTAAATTTAAAATTTGGAACTGTATCAGTCCCTGCATCAAGATAACTTTTCTGTTTACTATATTCCGCGGTGAACTTTTTTACATTTTTTTCAATACTTGAGGTCGTTAATTGAAAAGCAACATCTACTACTGTTGGCAGAAGAGCAATTAGAGATGCAGCCATTTCAGTTCCTTTTTCCTGAGGAAATTTAATTGTAGACTTTTCGAAATATATTTCAATTTCTTCTTTTGCAAAACTCTCGTTACCAGAGTTGTTGTAAATTTTGTTTTGAGCTTGTACATTAAATAGCATAATATTTGCTGTTAAAATTAGAAATAGGTTTTTCATAATTGCAATATTTAAAGATTAGACCATTCAGACCATCTGTTTAGGATATTTTGATTCAATCGAATTGAATAATTAGGGTCTTGACCAAAACTATGAACACCAATTACAATTCTACTATTGCCCTTTCTAATAAATATCGGACTTCCACTATTGCCTTTCACAGTGTCTAGTTCGTAATAGATCCGATATTGAGATAACTTTTTTATTTGTCCTTCACTTCTCCATTGTGTTCGCTCTTTATCCATCGGATAACCTGCTAATTCAATAATCCGGCTTTTATCTTGTATTAGTGAATATCCCAGATGGCAATTTACATTGCTGTATAAATCATCATTTCCCAAAATAATAGCGCCATAATCAAAATTTGCATTTTTAGATACTGTCCATCCCTCAACACTTCGAAATTTAGTTGAAACATCTTCTCCAAATGGTGATTTTAAACCTTTAGCTCCGGGAATAACTTTTATCCTTTTTGCCCACTTCCCTCTAAAGTATACGCAATGCCCAGCAGTGATAACACATCGCTTTGAAATGAAAAAACCAGTCCCTAAGTATTCATTTCCTTTATGGTCATAAATTAGAAGTAATGCTATACAATTGTAAGGGTATTCTGTTTCCAAAACCTTTATTCTATCATCAGTGCCTCCGATGATAATTTTGGTTCTAGGATAAAGCAATGATATGTCATTAATTTCTTTTAGCTTTTCCTTTATCGTATCTTTTACATATAGAGTTGTGATTTTGTTGATTACATATTCATCTTCAAGTTTTGTAATAGTTTTACCTAGACTTCCATCTGTATAGGAAACTTTGTTTTCAATTTCTGAAACAGGCTCATTACCAACTGATAAAAATCTTCTATCCACAATTAAGAAATTTGAAAAGTTACAAAAAAAATCAAATGAAGCGGCTTTTAGGAAATCCGAAATCAAATTACTTATGATGACTGAACCAACATGTTACTGTTAGCAACTGAAAGACTTTCTTCAATATTGAAAGTGATAAAACATTCAACTGAATCTCCTGGAATTACGCTACACAAGGCTACCGCTTTAATAGCCAGAGAAGCGGTGTCAAATAGAACAATTCAGCCGTAGCGATACCTCACTTCCAATTTATGTTTGCTCATGAAGATAAATTTTATGAATGTTTCTAAGAAGTACTATTTTTCGTAGCATCATTCAACAATTAACTCGCAAAAAAGAAGACAATGGTCAGATATCTCTTCTACAAATTTATCTAGGTCATTTGGGTTGTTAAGAAATTTCCTCCAACCATCGAGCTTTATTTCTTGTTGATTATTTTCACTATAGTTGTCTTGGGGGACAAACTTTAAATGTTTTGATGCGACAATATGGTCTAAATCAGATATGCCATATGTTTTACTATAGTATGTACCAACTGGTTTTGATAATCTTCTAACATTCGGTTTTAATTTTTGGTGTTTTTTAGAACCTGCTTTCCTTTCTGCCCAGAAGTCTAGATAAACCATCTCGTTCTCAGTTTCTAAAATTTTATCAGATTTAAATGGTCTTGGATATTTTAATCCCATAGTATTCAAATCGCCAAGCATTACAAAATTGACCTCTGAATTATTATCGTAATCTAATTTTCTCTTTAAATTATAGGCATGTTCGAACATTTCTGTTCTATTTCCAAAATCTACTGCAGTGCTACCTGAATCAGTGTGGAGAAATAAAAAATTATATATACCCCTTTGTGGGTGTTTGAATGTTAAAAAAGCACCTGGACGCAGAGCAGGGTTTCCTGATTTAAATTCCTTTTTCTGTTGGAATTTTATACATTGAAACGTATTTCTACATGCCACAAGTATTTCTTGTTTCTGTTGACCTTCTGTCAGAAATAATGCATATTCAGGGAAGTGTTGTAACATGAAATTATAAATACGATTTGCTTCGACTTCATAAATTCCAAATACATCAGGCTGATATGATTTGATTATATCAGCGACTTCTTGTACTTTGTCTGTTTTGAAGTGCTCAACATTCCACGATAAAATCTTTATAGTATCCATAATGATTAAAGTTAAGTTTAATAAGAAATCATTTGCCTCTTTTTTATCTAAGAAAAATCCTAAGTATTTGATACAGAAAAGGTACAAAAATGGATGTACAAACAAAAAATAAATAGAAGTAGATTTTATTAATTATTATATTAGTTCAATCTTTACCAGCCTCTGAACCGATCAATAATTCACCGGTATTCATATCCTTTATGCTGGTGCAAGCTGCTTCCAGTTTTTGCAATAACAATCTTAGGATGTCATTCATGATGAGTAGCTTTTCTTCTGTCAGCCGGGAGATACCATGGTAAAACTGATTGTGATTATCCACTTCTCTATAAAAGCTTTCTCCACTACATTTTTCAAACAGAAATTCCACTTTTTCAAGTTTTGGCTCTGCAAGTACACATAGTTTCCAAAGATTAAATGCTGGTAAATAGTTTGGCAGGTAGCTCAACTTTGAGAAAACAAATGTCCTGAATATTCTAAGAATAGATTTGCCAAATAAATCGATCAGGCCTTCAGTATTGTCTTTCTCTGAGTTGTCCCTCAAAACAAAATATTGTTCTGCTTGTCTGACAGAAGAGCGGTAATAGTGTTCAAGGTCAGGGTATTCAGGAGTATGAGGCTTTTCCCAGTGAATGGAAGGATGGTTTTGATGGGGTTGCATCCTGAGATTTTCCGGTATCATTACTTTCTGAAAAAAAGATTGTTGATAAAACAAGTTTGTCTGTATCCAGATTCGACTATGCCCTAAAAGAACAACCGAGAGTTTTTCTCCAAATTTCGACTTCACCGATTGCTGAATCTTACTTAGGATTCCTGTCCCCAGCCTTTCACCAATTAATAACAGAAAATAAGTAGCCATATGATGATTTTGGGTTTTATGAAATAAATAGATTTCTTCAACCGGGTGAATTCTCAATATATGTGTGATTATTTGAGACAGTTCCAGATCCTTTAGTGAAGATTCGGGTTTATCATCAATAGTTTGGATCGGGGCACTGGATTTAATTTGTCTTTTGAGCTCTGAAAACCTAGCAGCAACAAATTTGTGTAGCTTTAGCTCTGCATCAGCAATACTTTCGTACAAACTGTCACTGAGCCGTATTTCATCCCCGCCCTCTGCTACCAGCTTAGCTTCTTCCAGTTCTGCAACAAGGTAATATTCATTCCCGTTCTTTTTAACAAATACTCCTTCAATACGGGGAAGGAAATGAGCCAGTTGCTTGATTCGCCGGTTCAAATCTATAGAATCAAATGAGTGGCCAATAAAAAGTATTTCAAGGAAACGGATAGTATATTCATAAATGTCCAGGTAAGAAAGAAACATTGCGGTAAGCGAACCAAGTCTTTGAAAACGATTGGCTTCGGATAAAAGGATATCCCGGTCATGATAATAACTTTCTCTGTATCTTTTAAATCGCTTTTTAAAGGAGCCCCAGTCGGTTTCAGGGCATTCTTTTTCCTTGGGATTTTGATATATTATGGCTGACCTCCGGCAATAGCAGGCAATAAACGGATTACCTGTACGGTATTCAAAATTCATCTTCCCCTGGAAAATGACATGGAATAATGTATTACTCTCATCCCTGCTGTTGCGAATCCATTTTCGGGATTCTATCCTTTCAACTTGTCCGGGGTCGGAAGTAATAATTGTAAGATGTGAATGTTCTGTTGTTTTTCCCGGATGATAAAAGATATAGGCCATTGGGAATTCGCGGGTTAACTGGTATAGTTTCTCTCTTAATTCCTTGTTCTCCACTCTTGAAAAACGGGACTCTTTCTTTGTTTCCATATGCCGTGGTTTTAATCTTAAACCTCAAATTTCTTCTGTATGAGCGGCATATTCAATTCCGGGAGTGAATAAAACATTCTTATAAAGAGAATAATTTACCGAGATTCAGCTTTATTCAATCCTTCGCTGGTGAATCTGCCAGGAAGCATCGAGGATTTTACAGAGATGAATGTATGGGGTTATTAAATCCCATGTAGGATAATCAGAAGAAGGATTTAAAGCATAGCTGACCATTTCAAACAAGGCAAGGTTTAATTCTTCCAGGCTTTTGCAGGCATAGACATTTTTAAAAACAATCAGTGGGTTTTGGAATTCTTTCCTGTTTAAGGAGCCATAGCAAAGCTTTATTGATCCCTTTTTCGGAGCTTTTATTTTGTATTGCCCGGATTTGCGGTGAATGACATAGGCTGCACGGAGTAAAGAATGTAAAACAGCAAAGAAAATAAACGTATGGTCGGGAAACTTTTTATGATAGATTTTAGGTTTGAACATAAATGTGACCAGTTCATTCAGTGTATCTTTATAATATTCCGGTTGTCCGAAATCAAACACGGCATCTATTAATGAGAAGGGGCACCGGATCTCACGGCCTGCCCAGGGACTGGCATCCATCGATAGTTTTATTTGCTTCATAACAGAACGTTTTAAGTTTTGTATAAAGTAATTCTCTTTTCGCGGCATAATCAATTCCTTACGCAATTAAACATCCTGTTTTGAATGGGTATTTTAGCGGATGTCTTTATATTTATGCTTTCAGGAAGTTAACAAAATTGTTTTATCTTTGGTTAACTCAAAAACAAAAAGCAACTATGGAAGCAAAAGTACATGAAGGCCGCAATGTGAAAAGATTTCGTGAGATGCTGGGAATAAAACAGGATGCACTTGCCTATGAATTAGGTGAAGGCTGGACCCAGAAAAAAATTTCACAGCTGGAACAGAAAGAAACCATTGAATTGCCATTATTAAAAGAAATCTCAAGTACTTTGAAAATTCCGGTGGAAGCTTTTCAAAATTTTGATGAAGAACAAGCTATAAATATTATCTCCAATACATTTGATAATTGTAATCAGCCAGCCTCAATTTTCTACAATTCGACCGTCAATCCAGTAGAACAAATAGTCAAACTTCACGAAGAGAAAATTGCACTTTACGAACGCATGCTAAAAGAGAAAGATGAGATGATGGAAAGGCTGGAGAGATTGATTAAGGAAAAATAGCTTTAATGTTTATTTTTTATACTTATCACGGATTCGATTCTCTTACAGCTACATTTTACCACCGTTATATAAAGTGACAAAACGAACTTTATAAAATTTTAAGTGAAACCTAAAATAATTGATGTTTGTTTCCAATGTAGATTAAGAAATATGTAATCTCAATCTTAAAGCATAAGATTTTAAAATAGCAGATTAATAAAGAAATAACTAAATAAAACTATATAAATGTTAGGACCACATGAACTTATGGACAAAGTAATGGAATACGCGCAGAAACAAGAGTTCCAAGGGCAATTTATTTTAAGTAAAGACAAGTTATGGAATCATATTCTAAAGATTGACCCTGAGGCCGATATAAGAAATATGTATGAAATAATTCGAGAATTAGATGCACGTAGTTGGCTATTAGAAAACTCTGAAACTGAGATTGAATTTGATCCGGCTTGTTTTTAACCGCGTGAACATTTTTATAATGTTCAAAAAGTAATACGATGGTTGATACAACAGATCTAAAATACGGTGGTTTTTACCCCTCGCCTTAAAACTGCGCACCATTTCGCAAAGTTTCGTGTCTGATCGAAAAGCACAATAAAGACCAGCATCCATAATCAAATACTTATGTACTCGCGAAAAATAAAACTTTGAAACTGTGCAACCAAACATGAAAACTACAGGATATTTCTTTGGCATAGATAAATATAAAGATTCGGGGATATCAGATTTAGCTGGTGCAAAACGAGATGCTACCGTTTTGTATTCATTATTCTCTGACTCACTAAAAGAAATAAATTCTTCTCTAATTCTAGATAAAAATGCCAATTATCAAACATTAAGTTCTAAGCTAATAAAGACTCTCAATGAAGCTACAAATAATGATAATCTCATTATAACATTTTCTGGACATGGAAGTAACAATCATAGGCTAATAGCGAGTGACACCAGCATCAAAGACTTGGATAATAGTTCTATTGACATGAGCGATATTGCCGAGTCGTTTCGAAAATCAAATGCAAATAGCATATTGATGATCTTAGATTGCTGTTTTAGTGGGGCAACTCCTGCGAGAGTTATCGACAATACACCTAAATCAAGATTGATTTTTTCTAACAATGACTTCATTGTTGGAAAAGGGAAAGTACTTATAACTGCATCTGGTTTAAACGAGCCTGCATATGAAAGCCCTACAACAGGACATGGATTACTGACCAACAACATCATAACGGTTTTTACAAATAGTAAAAGTGAAACCATAAATTTAGCCTCGGCAATGGAACAAGTGCTTTCTCTTGTTCAAGCAGAAGCTTCATCAATTGGGTGCAAACAAACTCCTGTTTCATTTAATTTGATTGATGGTTCTTTTTCAATACCGACATTAAAAAAAGGCAATTCATACAATCATTTTTTTCCAGACAATCAAAATATTATAATTAAAAATAATTTGGATGAGTTAACGCAATTTGCGATTCCTTCCGATATAATTAATACTTGGAAGAATAAAATTGGCAATACTTTCTTAGACATACAGCTAAAAGCAATTAATGACAAACGGATATTAAATGGGAACTCATTGGTACTTTCCGCACCAACAAGTTCTGGAAAAACATTTATTGGAGAGCTTGCTGCAATTAAATCTATTATAGAAAATAAAAAAGCGGTTTTTCTCTTCCCATATAAGGCGTTAGTTAATGAAAAGTTTGAATATTTCTCAGAAATCTACAGTAACGATTTAAATCTAAAACTAATACGATGTACAGGTGATTATTTGGATAATACAAATGACTTTATTAAGGCAAAATTTGATATAGCCATTTTAACCTATGAAATGTTTTTCGGGTTGGTTACTGCTTTCCCTTCAATCTTGTTTCGTATTGGTCTAGTTGTAATAGATGAATCTCAATTTATTAGCGATAGTAATAGAGGTATTGTTGTTGAAATGATATTAACAAAACTGAAAATAGTTAAAGAACAAATAAATATAAAACCACAATTACTTCTTCTATCTGCAACCATTGGAGACATAAATGACTTTGACATTTGGATAGGGATTGATAAACTTATAACGAAAGAAAGACCTGTCCCATTAGAGTTTGGGGTGTTGGATAGAAATGGCAATTATATATTTATGGACTCAGCTGGAAATAAAGATGAGAAGCAGCTTCTACAACTTGGATCAGTTATTCAACGAGGGAAAAAGCCGAGTTCACAAGATGTAATAGTTCCTCTATGCAAAAAGCTACTAAAAGATAAAAATGAAAAAATAATCGTCTTTAGAAACACTAGAGGAGCCGTAGAAGGTTGTGCAAATTATTTAGCCAATGAACTCGATTTATCAAATAGGAAACTTTCAACTTTAGAGCTAATAAATTCAGACTCCTCTTCAACATCGAAGAAACTATTGCACTGTCTTTCAAATGGAGTTTCTTTTCATAATTCTAATTTATCTAGAGAAGAACGAATTTTAGTAGAACAATCTTATCGAGATACTAACGGCGAAATAAAAGTTATTGTAGCCACAAGCACATTAGCTGCAGGAATAAACACTCCTGCATCCACTGTATTGATTGTTGAACATAGTTATCCTTGGGAAAATAAAAGTTTTTCAATTTCAGAAATTCAAAACATGGCAGGTCGTGCAGGTCGATTAGGATATCAAGAAACAGGTAAAGCTATTATACTTGCCAATAGTCATATGGAAAAAGAATCCCTATTTAATAATTACATTGACAATAAACCCGAACCTATAGAATCTACGCTAAGAGGTAAGGATATTGGTTCTTGGATTATTAAACTACTCTCCCAAGTTCTGATTGTCCCAATTGATCAGCTTCCTGTTCTATTATCAAACACATTTGGAGGCTTCCTTAATAATCTTAAAAATCCAAATTGGATAGAAAATATTTCAAATGAGATTGAGAATGTCATAAGATTAATGAATTCATATGGACTTTTAGAAATCGTTAATAATAATTACCAGTTAAGTTTACTTGGCAAGATTTGTGGTCGTTCATCTTTATCTTTTGATTCATGCCTTAGGTTTATAGATTTATCTAAAAAGGTCAATGAAAAATTATCGTGCATTGATTTGACTGCTTTAATTAACAATTTACAGGAGCTAGATTCAATTTATGTTCCTTTTTTTACTAGAGGTTATTCCGAATCCTTGTGGCCACAACGTCTTTCCACGTCTATATCACATCAGATTTTATCAATCTTGCAATTCGATACTGCTGATTTAAATATTTTCAAAAAAAGATGTAAAAAAATATGCATAGTTGTCGATTGGCTAAATGGCTCCTCTATTGTCCAAATAGAAAATGCTTATTCTGCAAATGTTTATAATTCAGTTGGAGCTGGAGATATAAGAACGATTGCTGAAAGCACAAGATATCACTTACGTTCTTGTTTTGAAATAATCAATACTGCAAACCCGCAAATGGCTCCATCTCCTATCGATATGGAAATTTTCATGAAACAATTAGAAGTTGGGATTCCATTGAAGGGGATCGAGTTAGTTGAACTTAACTTGGAGCTAACAAGAGGTGAATATTTAGGCTTAATTCATTCTAATATATTTTCATCAAAAGATTTTACAAACTCAAACAAAAGTCAGATAATAAACATTCTAGGTAAAGAAAGAACTGATGAAATATATAATCAACATTTAAACGTGGATTGAAAATATAATCACTAACGCCTAATGATTAAGATTTGAAGACATAGAGTGCCAAGTCTTAACCTGGAGTTGATACGACTCTGTATTTAAAGAGGGACTTATATGGGTTTTTAAATGTCTGACATTTTGGAATTCAACGGATTACTGGCTAACAGGCTTTATCTTCAGGGGGGGAGAGTTTCTGTCTCAGTGATGGAATGAACCAGCTGCAAGAACATGTAAGGTAAAATTATTAAAGGTGCTCCATAACGATGTCAAGGTATTCTTGTGGCAAAGCATCTTGACTGTCAAAATGAAGCTCAACCTGAAAACTGGTTTTGAAAATGTTATTTTCAGTTCTATTCAAGTATCGTTGCAATTCTTATAACTCCTTAAATAAATATTCTTGCTTTTTCACGAACCATTTACATGACAAGTTACACATGTAGTTACAGTTTTTATCGGCTCCATTATCAAGGTGATCGTTAATACGAACCACCATACAATTATTTTCGGTGTCGTATTTTGCACCCCAATCGGTACAACTGCCACTCTCAGAAACACTTGTTAACTGGCACGTATTCAAATAAATTTTTAATTTTATAATTTCATTGATCTGCAGTTTGTCGTTAGCATTCTTTTTTGGCACCGAGTATTCAAATTCAGATTCAATATGACAATTATTTATAGAGAGATGCGAAATCCAGTGGTATTTTGAGATACCTGACATGTAGTTGATGTTTTGTTTCATAAAGCTAGTACTAATCCGCTCTCTTGTCATATCCAGAAGATCAGCTAATCGCAATATGATCATCAAATACTTCAGATCAAATAGGTCATCACTTGCCTTTGACTTCAATTTATAAACGTCTTTAGCATCATAAGAATGTGCTTCAGAAACATCAGCAACTAATTGGATAAATGCTTTATCAATAAAATTTAAATCAGCTTGAGATTTTATGAATTTTGCGCTTTGGGAAGCATGCGAAGATCGAATATTTGATTCAAAATATGAATCAAGTTTTTTAAAATATTCCAATAGCATTAATTTGATATCAACTTTATCAGTATGCTCCAATTCCGTCACGTATTTATTTTCGGAAGGAATTGACAGATCAAGGTTGATAAGGCGATAAATGTGCTCTTTCCATTCACTATAGATAACATCACTTTCAACATGATCGGCGGTAAATCTCTCCAAATTAGGATATAATGCCATAGCTATATCATGGAGGTAACAGGAAAGAAACAATACAAAGTAATCATCCGATTTTAATTTTAAATAATCGATTGTCTTTGTAATCTTTACACATTGTTTTATCAACTCAATCGAATGTTCCTCATTATGTAATGTGTAAAAATGCAAATATTTTGATCCATTTTTCCAAATGCCACTTACATATTGATGAACCTTAATCAGCTTGTCAATTTTGAGAGGATCTTTAATATAAGATTTGAAAGAAGGAAGAACCTCAAGTAATTGCAGGTCTACTTTATGGAAGTACTGTCCAGAGTTATTACTAAGGTAAATTTCATTTACAATGGATTTTAATTCTTCAATGTTAAAATTATTTGTTCTTAGATAAACAATTATTCTAAGTTCAAAATAGTAAACTGAACGTTGATTTGATTTGAGAATCAGAAATGTATTGTTAACATCAATACTGAGCAGTTTTGAGATTGAGGTATTGAGTATCTGTCTGATAAAATCGGGAGAGTTGTTACAGATAAACTCATATTTCCCTTTAGAATAAAAATCAATCAGGTTTCTTATTTGATCAATTAGACGATATGATTGCATTTCTACAGAAGCCATTTTCAGTTTATTGATTCAATTATTTCTTTTATATTGTTAATTTTTGTGGTGGTTTTTAGTCGTTTTTGATCGCTTAATCCTTTGGTAATTTTGTTATTTATCAGACTATTGTAACGGTTCGTTGGGATTAAATCTAGTTTGCATATAGTAGATAAAGTTTTGCTAAAATATAGCTGATTCTTTTTATCTGATTTGTAGGATGTATTGATGCAAGAAAACTCGAATGCTTCCACTGTGTTAATAAATTTATCGCTAAGTTCCTTTTCATTAGCAACCTGTTCAGCAATGGACTGGCTCTCAAAGCTAAACACTTCATTTTCCAGCAAATTAAAAAAATTGGACTCAGATGGGGGAGCTTTGATTTCAAATTTGTCGATAAATTTATCGATAAATTCATCGACCTTGACATTGTCATAAAAGAGATTTTCTGTTTGTGATAGCTTTAAATAGTTCAGACGATTTAAGTAAAACTTACGATACCTGTTTAATCTTTTTAGCTCCACCATGTTTTCTTGAGCTTTGGCTTTACCAATCAAAAGATCAATAGCTTTCAGTATAGCATCAATTTTTCCACGTAAAGTTATATCTTCAAATTCATCTTGAGCCGTTCGTATTTCAAATGGCAAAATAGATGCGGGTTTTGCTAAGAAATATAATGAATCAATTTTTTCAATTTCTCGGCATTCAGACTTACCTCCTCCCAATGGGTGTATAATTAAATTATAGCCGTTTTCAACCATTCTGTGAAACATTTTTAAGCTAGTGTTTTGTAGAGCTTTAGAGTCAAGGTATTTGTTAACTTCAGATCTGATTTGCGCGCTCAGTTTTTCAATCAAGTCTGTTTTAACTTCTTTACTTGTATATATTATTGAGTCATCAACATAATAATAAGAATCTCCTTTTAATATTTTTTTTTCATATTTAGCAATGATAGTCATGCAAATATTTCCGAAGAAATATGCTTGGGGCAAACCTTGCGCAATCCCGATGTTGTAGTTTAATCCTTTTACATTTTCAAAATTATCAGGGTAATAATAACTTTTAAGTACTTCATCTAGCTTTATATTAAAAAAAAGCAATTTCTCTAAAATAATGGCGACCCACTTTCGATCATCGTGTGATGTATTAACAGGCCACTTTTCAAGAATATAATTGAAGATAAAAACTGGATTAATGGATGGGAAAAAGCGTTTTAAATCAAGTGTCAATTCATATTTATATTTTTTGTTTTCATAGTAGGTGCGATTAGCCGAAATAGTATCATTTGAGTATTCCTTATATTGCTTATTCCAAGGTTTGAAAAGTTCTTTAACGTTTTTACTTGGTATATTACCGTAAAAATTAGCCGGAAGCAAACGGCTGATTGGAGAAAGTTTTCTTACTCCAGAGGAGTCATCAAACATTAACACTGAAAGCATAGAAACCATACAGATTTGATCCAAAAGTGGTGCTGAATGTATTGGCCGAAATTCAACCTTTTGATTTTTTTTGTCATAACTTTTTGCCTTTAAATAAACCTCACAGTCAAACAGATGGTTGCTTTTCATTATAAGTTCAATTCTTTTAATACATTTTTTAACATATCTATCAATGAACTTGTCGTTGAATTTATCATGTAATTGCATATAGACTTTGAAATCTTTGTCATTCAATAAATACCTTTCAAAGATGAATGATTCCAAGGAATATATAGCAGCATATATATTCTCTGGTGCAATAATCCGTTCGTATAATGACATTACTTTTGGCATAAATCAAGTTTCAATATATTAGTAAAGTAGTGTATGGCCTGGTCGATGTCTGCTTCTTTCATAATATCAACGGTGTGCTCAATATTATATGGAAATTCAATATCCAATATTTCAAATAGTTGCGCGTTTGTTTTGTAGCTAAATTTTAGGCATAGATAATGCTTAAAATAATCCTTTTGATTCAAAAAAGTCAAGAGTTGATTCTCGTTTGCTTTTATAATTTTAAGTTGTTCGGGGTCTGCAGATGTTACAGAAATTACTTTATTAATTTGTATCTCATATTTATATGAGGTAGGTAGCAGTAATTCTTTTAATTTAGTTTGAAACTTAGAGAATGTCTCAAGTGTTTTCTTTTTCAATTCAAATGTGTTCATTTTGAATCTGTTAAAATCTTGTGCTGAATCACCAAGATAGGTTTGAGTATAAACATATTCTTTATTTGAAGATAGATATGTAGCCAACTCCATTAGCTCAATAACACCAGAGGGTATTGGATTATTTATTATTTTCTCCAATGAATTATCTGTTTTTGCCATAATCAATCACTATGAAACCCATAAACTCTGTGTAAAGAAGTATTTATGAGTGTAGGGTCCTTGTTTTATTTTTTGTTTTTCTTCTGATTTCATTTTACTCACTTAACTTCCAATAGCCGCTTTTCGTCGAGCCAATTCTTTTCAGTTTGCCGGCTTTTTTCAGTTTATCAATATTATATTCTACTCCTCGACGAGACAGTTGAGTTACTGCTTCAATCTCCTTTGCAGTTATGTGAGGATTTTCTTTGATCAATGCAACGATTTTTTCTATAGCCTTCTCCACAGTTTCTTCCACAGTTTCTTCCACAGTTTCTTCCACAGTTTCTTCCGTACTCATCTTAAAATCGATAACTACCGAATCAAATTCTATCTGATAATCCGGCACGGTTGAATTATAGGCTTTCCAGTTTACATCTATTTTATCAAAACCAAAGCCTATATTCTCTGCAAGTTTAACCATGCGAAACAGCTTTGCGATAATGGGATTACGTGGCAAAGAAATATCCTTTCCCTTTAATTCCTCAAATGGTTTGGGTAAGCCTCCCGGATTGTAAAACTCAATGTGGTTAGTAAAAATGCGAACACGGGGGCATGCGGAAGAAAAGTAGTCAGTATGCATCAACATATTGACAAGAGCTTCACGAATACTTTCAAGCCCAGGCGATAACTCCTGTCCAAATCCTTCAGCCGTGAGCGAAAACCGAACATCTACCTTCTGTTTTAATCTATGGAAACATTCAAAATAATATTCCCAAAGGTTCTCCTGCTCCTCAACCCGAAACGTATAAGTATGTTTAGCATCAGTATATGAAGTTCCAGGGATCTCCAACAAATCTATACGAAAATCGGCAAAGTGCTTTTCAATTGCCTCTCTTTTACCAAACATGAGCAAGCCTGCGTAAGTACATTTATCATTTTCCATGATACGAAGCTTCCTCAAAAACTCATCTTCTTCAAAACGAATATAACTTGCGTTCGGATTAAACCGGGACATATAATCCCGGTATCTATTCAGCGATGTATTATTAAGGCTTTCCCGACTGGTTTCCGGGGCCAATTCAGCAGTTTTTGTGCCAAAAGCCCGATCACGTAACATGCTATCAATTTCTTCCTGAGTAGCTCGTTGGTCGGCACTGCCTCTTCGAATAAAAGTATTACTTTGGTTGTTAAAATAAACAGGTTTGTTTCTATGTACAGGCACATAAAAGGCCAATACGATCTTATCTTCGAATTGATATACTTCTTGCTTCGTACTCACAAAAACATTGAACTTTATGCCACGAAGTGTATTTATAAAATCCTGTTCCAATTTTTCAGCATTTTTCACACCAATAATCTCAAAGTCATTACCTTTCTCTTTAACACCTAATACAATCCAACCACCACTGGTATTGGAAAATGCCGAAACTGTTTCCCAAATAGATTTTGGCAACTCACTCTTCGCTGCTTTTACTTCAAAATCTTCCCACTCAAGGGATGTGAGTTTTTGTATGAGTTCTTCCTTTTGCATTTTTTTTTATTGCTGTTTTCTCTTTCTTCCGGTGCTCTTAATATATTACTATCTTGGGGGTAAAAGTTTTTGAATTTTCAGATATTCTCGGATATATTTAAATGGGAATGGCAAAACAGTCATACCTTCGTGCTTTACAAAATCAACATTCATTGTTTCAATTAGCTCATCAAAAATAACTGGTGCTTCTTCGACCGGTATTACCTTCCTGATATTGCAGTAACTTTTGAATGATGCTTTTATGCCTTTACTTTTATCTCCTACAAAATATTCGATAGCCTCTTCTTCAGATCTATGCACAACATCTATATTAGAACTAAATAGCTCATATTTCTTTTTATGTCCACGTAGAAAATTCCTTAAAATAATTCCTTTCTCTTCAAGTAATACCTCATTAAATAGTTCTTTCCCCAGATTAGGTTTGCTAAATTTCAATCCTAAAGCAGTTTTGCGATCAATAACTTTGTTAGTTATTTTATTTAATTGAAATATTATATCATCAAGTACTTCCGGTGATTTTGTATTTGCTTGTTTCCATTGTTCAATTAGCTCAATCAATTCATCCTTGTCAAGCTTAAAATCTTCAGTTGCTTTTACCAAAGCGTTACCAACTTTCTTGAACGCAGGTATGGCCCTGCTATTGGTTAAACCGATTATATTGATGAAACCATCTTTTGATTTAATCAAACCTTCAGGAGTGAAGTTCCCATTCGAATAGGGTGGTTCAAAGAATTTTTTATATTGGTCATATTTTGTTGCTGTAAAGAGATCGCTTAGATCTAAAATGTCAAATTGCAGATTCCCATCAGGAGAAATTCTAAGAAAGCCTATCTGGTCAGATTTCTTATTTTCATCTTTCCATGCAAATATCCAGCCATCTTTATAATAGTTTGATTTCCAGTCTGTAATCGAAATGAAATTGTTTAAAATATCATCCTTTATTACAATTTCTTTTAGTATATTTTTTACTGCCGCAAGAGCTACCTTATTCCTTTTTAACAGCTTGTTTTGAGTACTAACATCTTGCTCACTAATCTCCTTGTTTAAATAAAACTCAAATTCGCTGGAAAAATCCTGAAGTGTAATGTGGTGAGTAGGTATTTTCTTTGAATATAGCTTACCTGCCTCAAAATATTGGTCTTTGTCACTTTCCTGATTTTCCTTATTATTAATCAATCTAATACATAAATCACCTTCCTCTGGAATGCCTTTTAGCTTTAATGTAATTTGTAACTGCTCTTTAAGAAATCGGCTAAATCTATTGCTAAAATTGGCTGAATCCACATTGGATACAGCATCTACCAAAACTGTTCTTTTCGATTTAAATAAGTCGGTAATTCTTTTTTCTTTAAACTCCGAATTAGATTGTTTAAACTCAGTCCATTTAGCATCTGTCCATGATTCAAACTGAATTTTAATATAATCTTGCAGATCAATATCAATTTTCGTCAGCAAATAGTGCCATGCGCCAGCTTTAGATTGAACAAATTTATCCCATGAGCTGAAATCAATTAAAGGGATGGTCGTTTTTTTAGCACCCTTGACCTGTCGCATTATGAATACATCTTCATCTCTTTGATTATCAAAAGGTAACTTTCTTTTTAATGTATAATTAGTACTGTTAAAATAATATTGAGGCAAATCATAAAAACGGCTATTTGGAATATTCATCCTCTTCCGTTGGGCAATAGACGTAAAGGTTGAAATCGAATCTTGCAATACTAAGTCTTTTGTTACCTTAAATTGGAGGGTTGGAATCTGCCAAATGGTTTTCCCTTTTTTCTTGAACCAGCTTGGGTGAGAATAATAAAATTTTCCGGAAAGATTATTAAAGCTAAAAAATTTAGATTTATTACTTGAAAGGCTATTAATAAGTAATTGAATAAGATGATGTTGTTCGATTTTTTCGGGGCGGATGATCTCCACACTTAAAGAATCATACTCTTTAATAATTAGGTCCACAATATTGACCGCTTCGTCTTCAGTCGTGTTTACCATCACATAGAACGATGGACTATCTTCATATAC
This sequence comes from uncultured Draconibacterium sp., assembly GCF_963677155.1. NCBI lineage: Bacteria > Pseudomonadati > Bacteroidota > Bacteroidia > Marinilabiliales > Prolixibacteraceae > Draconibacterium > uncultured Draconibacterium sp. Next base: position 5,058,973 of record NZ_OY781884.1, read on the forward strand.
AATTGATTTAACTACAGGTTGTTTTAACAAGTCATCCAGATATAGTGCATTCCAGTATTTTATTTCACTCGACTTTATTTTAAAAAAGCTAAATGAGCTGTTTATTTTATCAAAATGAAATTCGACGTTAATCTTATTTGTTGCTACTTCAGGCATTGATTATCTTATTAATATAGTTGAATGACTCTAAAATTGGCTGGCTTGAATTTAAATCGAATATTGCAGGAATCTCAATAATTTCCGAATCAACAGACTGCCTAAAAACAGGTTTCTTATTTGATGCGATATTAATAATTAGAACTTTTCTGGCTCTTGTTTTTAGCATCTTACTCTTGATGTGCTCTAATTTTTTATCACGATCATTCCTGTCAAAAGCATCATTCCAAAGCTTAAAGTCAACGTATATGTCATTTTTAGTTTTGGCATCAAATTGTTCTAACTCTTCACCTTCAAGGGCTTCTAGTTTAGCATTACAATATTTATTGATTAAGTGCCAGCCGATGACTTCTCCTAAAGCTCCCTTATAAATGTTGTTATACAAAACAGGAGTTAGTATGTATTGTCCTTTCTTAAAATCTGTAGCGAATTCTTGCTTGGTAAATAAATCCAATAATTCCTTGTTTTTAAGAAAAGATGGTAGGTGGCAATTGGTAGGGGAGATGCTTGCAGTTTCATTATTTGTAAATTGAATCGCAACATGTTTGTAGTCTTGTTCCTGAGTGTAATTTATATATCGAAAACCTTGAGGCAACTCCACATAATAATCTTTCAATTTTGCTGGAACAAAATCGGTTTCATCGAAAGTAGGATTGGATAATACGAGACGACGTAGTTGTGCCCATCGTTCTTTTCGTTGTTCATTAAAGATCCAGTGTAATTGTTGTTGAATATGATTAGTCGCCCTTCTGTTATTGTATTCTCCAATTCCTTTTAATTCTTTGGTATAATCCGTTTCATTAAAGCTATTGCTTGCTTTTTTAACCAGCTCCTTAAATTCTCGTGTTAAAAGCTTATTATCGATGTAACTTTTCTGAAGATATGGAATGTTTTCATCACTACTGAATATATAAATGTAAGGATTTTTTTGATTACATCTGGCTATTCTACCAATGGCCTGGTTTAAGATTCGTGTTGCATTATTTGATACGTCAGGAAGACTGTAAAGATTGTTTTCAGCTTTGTCATAAAAACCGTGAGCTTTATATTCCACACGAGATAACTTCGTAAAACCTTTTTTTATTTCATGTTTCAATTGTTGATCACTTACCTGTCCTTTTTGTGCAAGCGATTCCAATTGAAAGATACGTTCAACGATATTCGGCTCTTTAACGTCATGACTGTTTACATTTACAATTAGATAAGTTGGTTTATCCACATAAATGGCATCAAAATCCTTTTCGTTTGCCTTACTTTCAAAATCGTTAGTTCTTACGAGATTTGCATTTGCCGGAGCAGTATATTGAAGATTTTGCCCAGCTCCAACAGTTTTATATGTTGAAATGACAAATAACTTAAAGCCATTAGTCAAAGTTGATTGGATAAGACTTTTTTTACTGTCAAAATCAGTACTGTCAACAACATAGAAGGCATTTGAGGGGTCTCCTCCTTTATAATCTTCTTTTTTACCAAACAAATCAATAATATGGTTTGAATATCCTTCAAACAAATCAATTCTAAAGTCCTTCTTTTTGTTATCCGGCAAAGCCATACCCAGCGCTAAAAATGACTTTATGTGCTCATTTACAACAAATTCTTTAAACGCTTTAAAATAACGGATATATCTATTCGCTACATGGTCACTGGAACTGGCCTTTTTTATTTCATTCAAATAATAAGTGGCCAATTCCACATCGCCATCGAATATATTCAATAACTCATTTTTCTGATTTTGAACATCAAAAAACTCAACGTTAATTTTAACCTGACTATAACCTTGAGTATTGGTATTGAACTGCTTCTCAATATCTTTCTGTTCTGCGGTATTCAATTGGCGATACTTTTTACCTAATCGTTTTCTAAGAAAATTTAAATCGTAATTGCCTACAACTGTTTGACTATCGGCAGTAGCGGAAATTGCAATTACATTGGCTTTGTTTGCAATATTTAGTAGAAATTTCTCCGGTGTGTTTTCATACTGATATTGAAAAATTTTCGATTTTAAGTCATGGTCATCACTATCAAAAAAATCGTAATACCTAAAGCCGTTCATGTAGAAGTTTAAATCTGCAATTTCATCAAGGGTATCATTTTTTGTAAAGTTTCCTTCATTACTAAGAATTGAATCAATAAGGTATTTTCTCCAATCACTTGGTAAGTTAAATAGATCCAATGTCGTGTTAAGCGCACTTTCAATTGGGAATTCGTCATCACCTGGACTATATTGTTTTTTTAGCTGCTGGTAGTTCGAGGCAATATAAAATATTCCTCTGCGGAAGTAATAAAGGAAACCTTTCAATTGATTTATTAATCCTAAAACATTTCCATTATCCTCAATCGACTCTTTTTGAAAATGGATTTCGTTAATCATCCTTTCGGGTGAAAATAAAAGCCGGGCATAGTTTTTCCCTTCACTTAAAATAGTATGAAATTCATCGTCTTGAAATAGAAAACTTCTAACTCTGTCGGGATTTACAGTCTTAATGGGAACGCTCATATTGAAGCGTTCGTTGATTTGGCTAACTTTCTCAGAAAATGACTTAAAGATATCTGATATTTTGGGAATATTAGGTTTGATCTCCCGTAGTTTAATCCTTTCTTTTGATTCTCGAAGTATGTCATTAGGAACTTGCAATGTTGATAAGCTTGAATACAAATGAGTGAAAAGACCAATTAAATCAACCCTTTTGGAATAACCATTTTCAATAATCTGATTGAGAATATGTGATTTAGTTGCATCAAATTCATCCATAAACACTAATGCATCTTCCGTTATTTTATCTTCCCAGAAATAATAGGAAGGTCTTATTAGCGTGGTGTTCTTCAGAAAGAATTTATCTACACTCAAGAAAAATATCCGTTTTCTGGAAGATAAGATTGAAGGATATAATTGAATAAGCCAGGGGTGATGCTTTTGTATGAATGTAATCTTTTTGGATTCAGTCAAATCCTTTTTTAAAGCCTTATTAAACTCATCATTTAACCAGTTTATTATTGCCCGACGAAACTTAGGTTCGAGAGATTTACGAATATCATCTTTTGTTTTTTCAATTAATTGTTTCGTAAAAGTATCTCGAGTCCCATGTTCGTCATATCCATGAATGAAATCTACAGCGCCATACAATGCCTTATATTCCGGCATATCGGAAATGAAGTAAGGACAATCTGTATTCAAGAAGGTTCCAATAATTGTATCCGCATTGGAATCTAAAGTGATAACATGTTTTTCAAAGTCTTTTAGTTTACCCGATTTCTCAAATCTATTTTTAAGGTCTGTGACTGGAAGATTCTTTTTTAGATTGGTTATGAAGAATATTTTACGGGGTACTTTATAGTTTTTATGTATGTAGTCTAGGACATGATGGGTTTTTCCAATACCTGTAGGAAGAGGAAATATAAAAAGTCCATTCTTATCCTGACAATATTTGTTCAATATTTTCTGCATTAGCTATTATTTCAAGAGTTTATTGTCTGCACGTTCTAATCGTTCTCAGTTTTAAAACATCATCAGGTAATTAGTCTTTAAAAAGGTAAATCCTCATCAATATTGTCGTTATTAGATTCATTTACAGAAATATAGTCGATGTCTTCTTTTTTATTATCTAAGGCTTTTATCGCATCATTATACTTTTCAATTATCGAAGAAATTGTTTTGAGTATTAATTGCATTGAATTATCGTCACTTCTGTCATTTTCTGAACTAGGAACTAATAGCTTTTTCTTATCCATAAAAGAAGCCAGGCCCGAAACCAATTTAGTAAAGTCTATATCAGATGAGTAACTGATTAGTCTGGCACTTGGTGAAATGCCTGAGATACTAATCTGTTTTAAATCCGAATTAATTGATAATTTATATTCTTGTGTTTCCATATTAGTTACTTAATAATTTTTTTATATCGTACTTCTCAGAACGTTTATTGAAAATATACTCACCACCATCTAAGATGTCGCATATCTCCCTTTGCGCATCCTTGTCTTCAAGTTTTACTTGCTTATAACTTACTTCTTTTGTCTTGTTTTCTGAAATAATTATACATTCTGCATCACCATAAACTACAATTGAAGGATTGTGAGTTACTAAAAATATTTGCTTCTGGTGTTTAATTCGACGAAGGATCTCTACTAAATCTTTTGAAATAAACTTGTTCCCCAAATTATCTTCAGGCTGGTCTATGAAAACAGCCTTAGTATTCGTTTGCTGTAAAATGAGCTTTAAATACTGTTCTGAATTATAACCGGGACTTTTATTTTTAGATGTATCTTCTTCGCTATATCTCAAGAAATCATTAGGGGATAACATTAATGCTTTTATATCCTTAAGTTCGGCTTCAATCTTCTTCGCGAAGCTTAACGGTTGGTTGTCTTTATGATTTTTGACTGTGGTATCTGCCTTTAATAAATAGAGTATGTTTTTATAAATAGTCTCCCCTGGATAGTTTTTTAAAATGCAGCCCAGTATTACGTCTTTAATAGAATCAGAACTATCTACTTCTAATATCAACTTTACGTTTTCATGTAGGGTAATTTCACGTTCCAAAGCATAGTTAAACGTTTCGAGCTTGTCGCAATTTATCTTTAATTGCTTATAGTGTTTGAAACAGTCACCGATATCGTCAAGCCAATAATTATATTTTTTATTTGATTCAGCTTTATCACTTGCTCTCTGATCTAATGCAGCTACTGTTTCATTTATAATGGTATCAGATTCATTAATAAAGTCGATTTTTGCATCAAGAAGTTCCGATAGCTTATTTACCTGAAGCTCTTTATCTTCTATAACGGATTCAAAAGCTTCAATAATAGCTATCTCGTCCTTAGTTATTGAAATCAGTTTGTTGTTTTTTAATGAATTAACGTCCTCATTTAAGCGAGATATAATCTCTTTAAGTTCTGATATTTCATCATCATTGTCTATTTCATCAATTATTTTTCTTGCATCTATTTTCAAAATAACTTCCTCACTTTGCATATCGCTAATAGTCTTTGCCTGAAGAATGAAAGTTTTATCCTTATTCTCGTCAAATACTTTTTTGTAGCTACTGGTTAGGTTATTTTGTAATGTATGCAATTCTGAGTTGTGACTTTTAAATTCATCGTAAGCTGAATCATATTCCTCCAATTTTCCGACTTTAGTAGCTAGATCTTTAAGGTTTTTACTATCGAAATATTCAACAATTTCTCCTTGCTTTATATAAATGATGTCCTTCCTATTTATTGAAACGGTTTCTCTGAGTTCTTTATCGTCAACTGTTTTTATTACAGTATCAGTATATTTCAAATCGTATTCATTCCCTTCCTGGATAGAGTCGATTGATTTACCTAACATCCATAACAGCAAACTTTTTCCACTAGACCTTCCACCAATTATAACGTTGAGATAAGGGCTGAAATGAATATCATTTAACTGAATAAAATCAGAATTTCTAATTCTAAATTTTTCAAGGTTTGTTCCATTAAATTTTAGCTTGCGAAATTTTTCTCCGGTAATGATTCGGGATTCAGGGTCAACGAAAGCCAACCTTATGGTTTCATAGTTTTTACTTCCTTTTACATAGTCAAAATCATGGTTTCCACGACCGCCTTTATGCAAGCAGGGGTATTGCCCTATATTGTGGTTGTCTGAAAAATTGATAAATGCAATATCTCTTTGCCCTCTATGGTCTTTCGGTCTTTCCCGATCAAATCCTTTAATATAGTTATTTCTTGTTTCTTCTTTGGAAACTTTCTCAACAGCACTTTGCATCAGAATCACCATCCTTGAAGCGTCTCTTACATTACCAGGTTTGTAGGCATCCACAATACTTTGACTGCTTCCTGCATGAGGAATAAAGAAAAAGTCTTCTCTGAAGAATATCCTTGAAACCTGTTCCATTGTAAGTTTTCTATCGGCCTTACTTAGGTTCCTTTTCGCATACTCATCTTCAAGTAAAGAACTTAATCTTTTCATCCCATCAATGTCGGAACAGTTAAAAACAAGCAAAGTATGATAGTTCTTAACTCTACCTCCGTTTTTGTGAATTTCAATATCCAACTCAACGCCAACAAGTAATAAAGGGTCTGTATCTGAATTATATTTGGAATAGTATTTTTCGTAGGCTTCAATATTTATGATATTGTGGTCAGTTAAAGAGAAAATATCAACTTCATTTTCAGCTAACTTTGTGTGCAAGACATCAACAGAAAACATTCCTGAATAATCACCTGATTTAGTTTCCTTGCTTTTGTCAGTATGTATATGTAAATCTATTTTATGCCAATCGGAATATGGTTTGCTTGTCATTGACTTAATTTTCTTTTATTGTTATTCTTATAGATTTTTATTTTCTAGTCAAAAACATTCTTATTAAACATCGGAGAATCAATTTCCAGTTCAGCTGCAAGCTGCCGTTGAAAGAAATGCTTTTCTTCCCTTAATTCTTGTAATGTGTTTGCCTAAAAACATAATTATAGAGTTATGTGATTAGTCAGAAAATGTCTAAAATACAAAAAGTATTAAGGAAAGATGAAACTTTAAACATAAGTTTTATGAACATTATACCGTTTGTTTGTCTACATAAATCAGGCTCTCACTCCAAATCGTAAACACTCAAAAATCAATTTAATCCGAATTGCAAAAGGAATCGGAATAAATGGACGATGATAATCAAAGCGGGGGAGGCGCGTTAATAGTCAAGTGTTTTTACCGCTTTTTTGCAATGAATTTTCCTTTCGAAGTATGAGAAAGGTGTATTCATGCAAAAGTATAATCGATTTCAAAAACTCTTGACTATTCATGCGCTGCGTTTATGCCGAAGTCTTTTGCAACCGCAGGCTTGTTTGGATTGAATTGAATACTTTTGTTTGTGGTTTGGAATCACCTTTAAAATTAGTGGAAGGCGGTTTTTTGCAAGTTATTTTTCAGGTAAGTATTCAGATCTAGAATTATTGTTAATCTCTTTAGGCGTAAGACCCTCTTTAACATTCAATTCGTATGCTTCTACTGCTTGTCGTATGTCATTTGTTAATTCTTTGTCGCGCTTAATATGAAATATGTATTCCATATTTCTCAAAGCTGTTGAATCAATTTCTTGAAGGAAGTTAATGTATCTATATTTTAGATCGTTGTCCGTTAGTCTGACATTTTGAATTTTTAATGCGACAACACAAAACAGGAGTAAAACAAATACAATCGTTGATCCAATCTTCCACATTTTTAATTCGCTAACTGCAAGGTTCCTTTTCTTTTTTTTGGGAAAGCATTTTAAGCTTTCGATACTTGATTTTAACTGATTGATATTATTTGTAAGATCAGTTTTAGTGCGCAGGATGTCTGATTTTGTTTTATTGGAATCCCTTTGAGACGAAGCTTCTATTATCCGCTGGATTTCATTCAGAAAAGTTCGGACCGATACGAATTTTTGACGTTCCAGTTTTGGGCTTTCCTCCTGATGTAATTGCTTGGAGCCCTCGTTTCCAATCTTCGTCTCAATTATCGATAGCCTTTTTTTGATTTCCTCAAACATTGCGGCTATTAAACTATTATTACTCATATTCAGTTATTTAATTACCTGCTTAATCCTCGATCCCTGTTCTTTCTCTTCTTTCTCAGATTTACAGATGATCTTTGATTTTCTTTATCGATATGTCTGTATTTATATGTGGATAATGATAGATCTACCAGTGGATTTATTTCATGGCCACGGCTATATTTTGTTTTGATATTAGATTCACGCGAAATATTTTGCTTTATCTGCTTGTTTATTTTGGAGAAACTAAATTGCCGGTCAACTTTAGAGCCATTGAATATGAAATTGTTTTTTGTGAATATTATACCCTGGACCTCGTTTGTACGCCCTTTATACTTAAAAGAAGTTTGTATTCCTTGTTCTTTCAGGGCTTTAATCAGCACATTCCATGACTTGCAATTAGGTACGACCTCTCTTAGTACATTGTATATTTCATATTTGGTTTTATCCGGTTCTCGCAGACGGTGTTCTTTTACATTCTCTTTTCCTTTTGCGAGATAGAGGCCAAACTGGAAGGTCAGATCCTTACAGATTATTTCGCTGCGAAATAGATCATTCTTATCTGAAATGGCTTTGCCTTGATAGTCCACTCTGTTAAAAACAAGGTGGATGTGTGGATGTTCCTTGTCGTAATGGCGAACGATTATGTATTGGGTATCCTTAATCCCCATTCTCTCCATATATTCGTTAGCAATTTCTACCATTTTCAGATTGCTAAGCTTATCCTTGTCCTGCGCCGAAAAATTGAGAGAAATATGGCCAACTGTTTTGATCATTCGAGAATTCAGGTTTGTTTGTTGGATAAAACTCTGAATAATGGCTTTGGCATCTTTAGTCCTGACTCCATCCGTGGCAAGAATCTCTGCTGCCTTCTTTTTATCAAGTACATATTCCACGGCTCCTTTAAAACCTTTTCCCTTTATAATTTTGACGATCATTTAATCTTATCAATGATATTGTCAATCTCATCGGCTAAATGCAAATACTCTGCCCTGGCGTTTCTGTATCCTCCCGCATTAGCCTTCTTCGCTATTTGGTTTAGATTATTAGCCATCCCACAAAGTTTTCTGATATGACCGTTCAGTTCAGGTGTCAACCTTTGAATTATTTTACATGAAGTAATTGACAGTCGGATAATTTCACTCATTGATGTTTTTGCTTCTGACGCTTTTCCCTTAAGCGTATAATATTCTTCAGTTGACATCTTTAAACTGACGATATAGGTTTTCTTTTCTGAGACCATTTTACGGGGTCTACCGCCTTTGTTACGATTCTTCATTTTCTTCTACTTAGACCAGCGGGATGCAGAAGTATTGGGTATTGGTAATACCAATACATAAACTTGCTTCGCATTAAGCTGCCATGATATGAGGAATGTGATACCTTATAATTTCATTTGTTTTCGCTGAGAAAAATTCAAGGTGATTTCCTCCTTTAAACTATCGTCCGGTGCGAGTTCAAACGTTTCAATGAGCAATTTTAATGCTGGATTTTGCTTTATCATTTGCTCTGTAATGTGCCTGGTTTCCGGTGCAAGCTTTTCTATCAAATAGTCTGCAATATCGTAACCGGCTGGTAACTTCTCGGATTTGCTTAATTGCTCTAAAAACTCAGAAATTCGGACATCGATGCCATACCTTTTCATCAGTTTGGCTTTTATATGCCATGTTTTGAAAGTACCCAGATCAGGAAATAGAACCACTTTCTGATCGGACAAAATTTTAAAATTGCTGGTATTCAGGCTGCCATATTTACCTCCTGAAGCTATCCAACGGTAATCTTTTAAATAATGGGCAGCAAGTATCGCACTTTTCTCACTTTCCACTATTCCAATTGGTTTCGAAGTATCTTCCTTGAGTAGGTGTTCTCCGAAAAAACATTGCTTGAGTTTAAAGTCTTCCTGTTTAATTCGGAAATGCACCCAAGAGATGTGATTGAACGGGTATTTTATACGTCTACCTGTTTTTGGAGAGTATTGCATAATCTTACCTGTGCGAATATTTCCATAGGAATCCACTTGCCAAAAAATTGTTGCTCCATCCCATAATTTAGAGGTTCCAATTTTGTATTTCTCAAATAATTTCAAAGTAGCAGTTTCTCCAATTTGTGATCCTATGAACTGAAACAGATTATTTTGTTTATAAGATTGTTGGCTTTCCCTTAATAGATCTTGATCTATTAAACTTATTGGCTGAATGGTTTCTGGTACATTATTGGATGGGAAGGAGGTTTTACTCGTTTTAGGGAGTATGTAATTATTGTCCTGAAAGTATTGACTGGGCGTATAATGATAGCCGCATTTTTCTTCACGATTACATCTCCCCACATTTTTCGAAAAAGTAATCTTTTTTTCGGTATCAATATATCTTACAAATACATTTTTCTTATTACAACCAGGGCATGTATGTCGTGTTGAAGAACCTTGATATGGTTCAAGTTTAAATCTAAAAGTATTCATGGTGGATAGTGTTTATCGTTTTTTTGAAAATGGAATGGAATAATCTTCTGAGAGAGCTTCTGGTGTCATTATTGCAGGAATATGCGAATGGTGATCGACTGAACTATTTTTCCGGCCTGTATTTATCCATTCCAACAATTCATCCTCATAGAAATAGAGCTTCTTGCCGCTTTTGTAACAGGGGATATTTCCTTTTCGGACAAGGGTATAAACTGTCTATTTGGCTTTCATGAGAATTTTACAAGCCTCATTGATCTCTATTGGCCTTTTCAGAATATCCGGTCTTTGGATTTCTTCGATAAGATTTCTTAACTGCGTTACTTCATGAATTAGAAAGCCGACAGCTTCCGGTAACTTTTCAAATGTGATTTCATCTTTACACATAGCAACTGTTTTTAATTGTTTGTGTACAAATGAAAAAGGTGTTTTACTGGTGTCTGCAAGTCACTCAAGAAACACCTAAAAAACACTGAAAATCGATAATGCTCTAGATGTCGAGTTTGTACATAATGGGAATATTGCAGTTGCTGTCAGGAATCCTAAGTTTTTTCTTAATTGTCTTGATGTCACTTACTTCCTGAAGGGTAGAGGCAAACACTATTTTGAGGAAATGGGAGATAGAAAGTTGGTCTGTGATTCTAAAGTGGTTCCAAATATTCCAGCCATAATGATAGATGTCGCTAGCTTTTAATTGCTTGTCAACTTTTATGGGGTGAATTGATTTTAATTCTTCTCCATTTGAATACATTTCTACAAATGTACACAGTCTTAAAAGTTCAGAATCTGAGGTATATGGAGCAAAAACTTCCTGTGAATATTGGAGAGCTTGCTTTAATAATACTTGTTTTTTCTGTTTTGATGTTTCCTGAAATGTTTCGCGTATTTCATTCGTTGAAACACTGTTGGAAACATACTCCAAACCTATTTTTGTCTCATTACTGGCTGATTCTTTTCCCTCAGAAGGTTTCGAAGAAATTATTTTGGGTAGCAAAAAATTATCGATCAGGCTATTAATACTTATATACACAGCCAACGAAAATGCAACGACAATTAAGAACACGATATTCGATGTAAACACATCAAGCTTTGATAATAAGCAAAAATACCTTGTTAATGTCGCCAATACCAGAATGGCACAGCAAACTAAAAGAATCAGAATAATATTTTCCGGCTTCTTAATTGTCATAGGAATTATTTTAAACTAATCTTATTGGCAGATTCCCTTTTCTTTTCATTTACCAAATCGGCGTAAATCTGAGTGGTTGAAACGTTTTTATGAGTTAGCATTTTCGAAACGGTATAGATATCTGTGCCTAGAGCTATCTGTAAGGTCGCAAAAGTATGTCGGAAACAGTGAAATGTAATCTTCTTCTTTATTCCGGCCGAGGCAACCCAATTCTTCAAAGGTTGAAAAGTCATGCTTCTCTCCAGATTTTTAAAAACTCTTCCAGTGGTCCGTTCCCCACATAATTGCAGGGCTTCACCGCTAAGAGGTAATGTTGTCTCCGTATCAGTTTTTTCTGTTTTTAGCCGCATGCAAAACTCGCCATCGGATGCAGGAATAACATTATCCCATCTTAAGTTTAAGATATCGCTGATCCGTAATCCGGTCAAACACGAGAATAATGAAGCGGATTTCAAAACAGATATGTCGCAAGGAGTTGCTGCAAGCGTTTTGAGTTCTTCCAATGTCAGGTATTCAATTTTGGTATCGACTGTTTCAATGCTTTCCAGAAAGTCGTTTATATTCTCAAATATTAATTTATCCCGATAAGCCAGTTTTAATAAAGCCCTATATGTAGAGAAATAGGAGGCTGCTGAGTTTTGAGAAATAGGAAATTTTGTGTGTTTTAACTGTTTTGCACTTAATAAATATGATCTGAATTTTCTGCTTAGATCAACGGTTATATCCTCAAATAAGCATCTGCCATTCACGAATTTCTCAAAATGAGCATATACCATCATCCACTTCTGATCTTTCTTTAATGCAATTTTATAGAAGTAATCTAAAAAGTCTGCTTTAAGTTTATGTTTGTCCAGAAACCCAAACTGGTCATTTATAAGTGATTGTACCCTGATAGCACGAATACCTTCAGCTTTGTTCAATACTTCGCGGTTGTATGCCTTTTCAATCTCCGTTCTTGGTTTTTTGTAAATGTATATGCAGAGAACCTCCCTGCGTGTTAGTTTCATTGTATATGGATTTCTTATAGCAGGATAATAATCCAAATAAAGCGATAATCTTCCTTTAGAAATCTCACGTTTTCTTAAAGTAACTTTTACACAAGCCATAATTAATCAGTGTTTGTTGGTGAAAAAATTCGGTCTAACTCATCTTTCGGAATCTTTATGTATTTTCCTTCTTTAACCTTAGAAATATTATTTCTTTTTATCAGGCTATACAAACCATCCTGGCTAATATTGAATTTTTGCATTGCCTCCTGAACGGTATAATAGGGGATCTCAGAAGGTGCCTTTCCCCCTTTTGCAATTAGAATGTGTCGTCTTGAATAAAGTGCCGTTCTTCCTTTTTTGGTTTTGGGAATATCATGTCTTGAAACAAATGTATAAACGGCTGAGCTTGTCATCGAAAATTCAGAACATATATCCGGGACCGTAATCCAATCTGTAATATCTTCATGATTGATTCTTCCTTTTCGTTTAAAATAGTTGTCAAAATCTTTTTTGCTATAATAGGTTTTGCCCTTCTTGACTATTTTAACAATATTATTATCCCTTATAATCTTGTAAGCCCATGTCGTACCAATATTATAGAATTCTTCAATTTCTGAAATAGAATAAAAAGTCGTGGATACCTCTCTGGCACCAGCTTGATTAGGAATTATCCTATTCTTTCCTTTCTCAAACATTTCATCAATATCTTTTCGTTTTATCAAGGTCAATCGCGATGAAATTCGAGAGGCTGGAAGTTGCCCTGATTGAATTAGATTATAAATACTTTGTTTACACAATCCTAAAAGATCAGCCACCTCATTTACTTTCAGAAAATCTTTTGTATTAAGTTTTTCCAGGTATGGAGTGTTTATAGATAGTAGATTGTCAGCTTTTTGTTTCCTAATCTTTTCTTCACGTTTTTGAGCTTTGTATGCTTGACTATTGCAATTGTGTGAACAATATTTTGTAGTTGTTTTCTGTGCAATAAATTCTTTATTACACCAAACACAAGATTTTATAATTTCCAAATTTTTCTTCGTCATTTCGCTCATTTAAATCTAGATTATTAAACCATAGTCTATAATAGTCTAAATATTACACTATATTGCATAATCTATTTTTCTAAATTACGCAAAATTCAGAATAAATACAAATGAGGTACAAAAATGAACCAATTATAAAGGAAATACGATTAAATGCTGAATTTGGCTACAAGGATTCTGATGTTCAATAT